>NZ_LZXY01000012.1:0-80009 GCF_001756615.1 Glaciecola punicea | reverse complement strand
ATAGTAATTATTCATCGCCTTTTTTTAGTTTCTACTCAAGACACTACGCACTTTTATTTTTAGCAGCCGATTCTTGGATCAAGGACTGCAGTTCGCCCTGCTGAAACATTTCCATAATAATATCGCAGCCGCCTACTAATTCACCGTCTACCCAAAGCTGCGGGAAAGTTGGCCAGTCTGCGTACTTGGGCAACTCTGCACGAATATCTGGATTTTGGAGAATATCGACGTAAGCAAATTGCTCATTACAGCCCATTAGCGCTTGGGAAGCCTGCGAAGAAAACCCACACGAAGGTAGTTTCGGCGAACCTTTCATGTATAAGAGAACGCTATTCTCACTAATTTGCTGTTTAATTTTTTCTATTACACTTATTTCTTGTTCACTCATAGTAATGCTTATTCCTTATACGTATTTAGTTAGTTGTATGTGTGTCTAAGTATACCAAATTCAACACCTTTTCGCATCTCAATTTAGCTAAAGTGTAAATCGTTCATGATGATGATACGAAATTTAAAAGAAAACTGATCTTGTTCACGCTAAATAAAGAACTAACAGATAGAATTATTTTTTATCTGGGCTTTTAATCAAGCCAATCATCCCCAATTAATAGTAAGTTACATGAGAACAAGAATTCACTCAACACACGGAGAAAACACATGGCTTTTGAATTACCCGCATTACCATATGATAAAACAGCACTAGAACCACACATCTCAGCTGAAACATTAGATTTTCACCACGGTAAGCATCACGCTACTTATGTGACTAAATTAAACGGACTAATTGAAGGCACAGACTTAGCGGGCAAATCGTTAGAAGAAATCGTCAGAAACAGTGATGGTGGTGTCTTTAACAATGCTGCTCAAATTTGGAATCATACTTTTTATTGGAACAGCTTAAGCCCTAACGGCGGCGGCGAACCAAGTGGTGCACTTGCTGAGGCAATAAACGCGAAATGGGGTTCTTTTGCAGACTTCAAAGCAGCCTTTAACGACAAAGCGGTCAATAACTTTGGTTCTAGCTGGACATGGTTAATAAAAGCAGCAGACGGTAGTTTAGATATAATGAACACCAGCAATGCCAACAACCCTATTACTAGCGACGGCGTTTCGGCCTTGTTAGTCGTAGATTTGTGGGAACATGCTTACTATATCGATTACCGCAATGTCCGTCCAAATTACCTTGAAGGTTTTTGGGCACTTGCTAATTGGCAGTTTGCTTCTGAAAACTTTACTGGCTAGTATTATCAGTGAAACAAAAAAAGGCGCTTTATAGCGCCTTTTTTTTATTGATTGCTCTGCTTCTTTTGGATCTCTAGGACACACCAAAGCGATCATACTTGTGTCTGGGGATATAGCCGTTCTAGTGACACCCTCAGCGCATTCTGGCTGCTCGATAGTGATTTTTTGCCATCCATTTAAAGGCCGTATTTTGTCCCCTTTAATCATAAATTTACGCTGCCACAGGGTTTCTCCATCAGACGTGATGACGTTACCCATTCTGCTGACTGAAAAAAAAACACTATTCTCAGGCATTCTGACAATCTGAATCGTTTTATTTGTTTCTTTATTATAGGCGTGAAGAAAATTGCCATCATCATCACGGGTGTATAAGAACCAGTCGGTTTTTTCAAATCGATGTAGACTTGCACCAATATTGGTATCGACAATGCTACCTTTAGTGTCGGGGTCAAACGCGTTCACTCGTTGTAAAGTGATAGGCTGGCCTAATACAAACAACAGTGAGTCAGTGTCGCTTAACCATACCTGATAGCCTACAGGGGATAATTTAGGTGCCAAATGCTGAACCGCCTTACCCAATAAATTGACTTGCCACAACTCTTGTGAACCTGCTGCATTTACGCGAATAACTGACATATCGTCTTTATCGGGTATTGGGGTCGCAGAGTACTCACTGCTGGCCGATTGCGTAATGTTCTGCAATTTACCTGATTGAAAATCGAACACCCATATGTCCATCTGCGCGTCGCTTCCATCAACGTTGACCGCTTCAGTAAAAAACAAGCGTTCGTTATCAAAGAAGTAAGGTTGATTACTATACTGCTGAGTATTAGTAACTTGGATCAGCTCAGTAATGGGTTCTTTTTCCCATAAGTTTAGTTTCCCCACCCAAATATCACTCGCCTCTTGTGCACTTACTTGAGCAGAAAAAAGTAACAATAGCGTGACACAAAAGATCGGTGCAAGCTTGGTCAAGCCACAATTAATCGTCAGATTCTCTTTGTTTAGCTGCATTAACATTGTTAAACCACCTTATTTTTAATAAACGCTTTATACACAATTAATATGACTAACAATAACCCAGCAATAAAGGCAACGCTGCCCGATAATATAAAGCTGAGCGATGCGCCCACTCCATCATTCCATACATAGCCTGCTGTAAAACTGCCAATTGCACTGCCTAAGCCAAAGGTCACTGACAGATAGATAGCTTGAGCGCGACTTTGAAATTTGTCTGAAAAATGCTGCGTCAGAAAATACACTGAAGCAACATGACTCAAGGCAAAACTAAATGCGTGCAAGACTTGGCTCAGCACAATAACAGCGCCAATGTGTGCAAAATAAGCCAGTCCAAACCAGCGCAGCGCGGTCAAAAAGATGCTTAAAGCCAGCAGATGTAGTACATTAAATCGCTTGACTAGCGTGGCCGCATAGATAAATATAAATATTTCTGCGACTACCCCTATGGCAATAAAAATACCCGTTTGGAAACCAGTGTACTGTAAATCACTCATATACAGGGCAAAAAAGTTATAATACGTACCAAAGCTGACCTGTAGAAGTGTATTAGCCAGCAAAAAAACGATAAAAACAAGGCTCATAACCTGCTTGTAGTCACCGCCACTTGCCTGTGTGCTGTGCTCTTTTACTTTGGGGTTTACAATCAACAAGCTGCTTAAGTAAATAAACAATAAACTAATACTGGTGGTCACGGCCACCACACTTGGTCCATATATGTCTATTAAGCTACCCGCCAATAAACTACACACTATGAAACCAACGCTGCCCCAAAGCCTAAGCTTCCCGTAGCCGCCTCTACTGGTAGCAGTCGCGCTTAAGGTAATGACTTCAAGCTGGGGTAAAACAGCCGTCCAAAACAGCATCATTATGCAAAAGGTTAAGGTCAGTAACCAGTAGCCTTGAACCACAAATACCGCCAAAAAGGCCAAAAAGGCGAGTAAGCTTCCAAAGCGCAATACTTCGCCCGCGGTGCCATTCTTGTCTGCTTTATTAGCCCACAAATTAGGCCCTAACATTCTAAATAAAGCGGTGATGGCGAGCAAGGTGCCTATTTGCGCGGAGCTAAAGCCACGGTCATCAAGAAACAAACCAACGTACGGCATAAAGATGCCTAGTTGGCCAAAATAAAAGAAATAGGTCATGCCTAAAAAAACACGGTTGCTCGTGCTGTCTATAGGCACATTACGCTTAGGCCCAAATAGCAGACGAATGAATGAATTCACGCCACAATTACGGACGTTGCGCCGGAATTACGGGCGTGATGGAATGAACCTGTGAATTTTGCGCCCTATGTCTTAACAAATGATCCATTAATACCAGCGCTAACATGGCCTCAGCAATAGGCACCGCGCGGATCCCCACACAGGGGTCGTGTCGCCCTTTCGTAATAATGTCAGCCGCATTGCCGTTTATATCAACCGTTTTACCTGAAATACTGATACTTGAGGTCGGTTTTAATGCCAATTGTACTAGCACTTCTTGACCCGTGCTGATACCACCTAGAACTCCCCCAGCATGATTTGTGTAGAAGCCCTTGGGAGAAATTTCGTCGCGGTGGTCGGTGCCTTTTTGTGTTACCACGTCAAAACCATCGCCGACTTCTACCCCTTTCACTGCGTTTATGCCCATCATGGCATGTGCAATGTCGGCGTCTAAACGATCAAACACAGGCTCACCTAGTCCCACGGGTACATTTGTTGCCGACACGCAAACTCTAGCACCTATGGAATTACCTTCCTTTTTTAGATCGCGTATGTATTGATCTAAGGCGGCTATTTTATCTTTGTCAGGGCAAAAGAAAGGGTTGGTATTCGTAACGTTGTGATCAACTTTGTCTATTACCACTGGACCAATTTGGGATATGTAGCCACGAATTTCTATACCAAACAACTGCTGTAAATATTTTTTAGCAATGCCGCCAGCTGCTACTCTAACCGCGGTCTCACGTGCAGATGAACGGCCGCCACCGCGATAGTCTCTTATACCAAATTTTTGTTGATAAGTGTAATCAGCATGGCCAGGTCTAAAACTGTCTTTAATGTTAGAATAGTCTTGACTGCGTTGGTCAATATTATTAATTAATAAACCAATGCTAGCGCCTGTCGTTTTACCTTCAAATACACCGGAAAGAATTTTCACCTCGTCGTCTTCACGTCTAGCGGTCGTATATTTTGAGGTACCTGGTTTACGTCGGTCCAAATCACCCTGCAAGTCCTCTTCATTAAGCTCAAGTCCAGGTGGGCAACCGTCCACCACGCCGCCAATAGCAAGTCCATGACTTTCACCAAAGGTGGTAACGCTAAACAATTTACCAAAGGTATTTCCTGACATCGCTAGTTTCCTTTTTAAATATGAATGTGTTTTAGAGTTTGTTTAACAACGGGAGTTGTGCTGTTAATTGGCTTTTATTGAGCGCAAATATACCATTACCACCATGCGTTAACTTGCACCAATGCACGCTAAAAGCGCCAAAACGCTGGGCAAAGTTCACTTCACTGTTGCCAACTTCCACGAACAACCAAGCGTTGTCCGACATATATTGGGCTACTTGTTTCAAGAGTGCGAGGGTTAAATCAAGGCCATCTTCACCTGACGCAAGCGCTGATTCAGGCTCATGTAAATATTCGCGCGGAAGATCTTGCATGTCGTACGCATCTACATAAGGCGGATTTACCACTATTAAATCATATTTTTGCGCGCCCAAATTTGAAAACAAGTCAGACTGCATAGGAAACACTCTATCTTGAATTTGGTATTGTTCAATGTTAATTGACGCCACATCAAGCGCATCTTCGTCTATATCCACCGCATCTACTTGAGCATGGACAAAGTGCTGCGCTAGCGCAATAGCGATACAGCCACTTCCTGTGCACATATCTAAAATAAAGGCTGGAGGCACAGAATCTTGTAAATAGTCTGAAAATTTACTTTCGATTAATTCAGCGAAGGGGGAGCGTGGGATCAATGCGCGTTCGTCAATGTAAAATGGCATCCCTGCAAACCAAGCTTGATTGCTTAAATACGGCAGTGGAATAGCGTCTTCACAGCGCGCTTTTATCCAGCTAAACACCAGTGCTTTCTCTGCTGGCGTCAGTCGGCAGCTGTAAAATACTTGTTGCTCTTGCACACTAATATCTAAAGGCAGTGAAAGTGCTGTAAAAACGAGTCGGTGAGACTCCTGCCACGCGTTTTGAGTACCATGGCCAAAATAAACGTCATGGTGGTTACACTGTGAGATGGCAAAACGGATATAGTCTATAATGCTATTAAGAGATTGAGTAACCTGCTCTTGATTATTCAAGGCTGATATTATGTCATGATCTTGCAGCGTTTTGTAAGGTCTTGGCGCTTGATTAGCTTCATGCATGAATTATTAACTACTTAATTGGGCTATTTAACGAATGGTATGTTGCGTATAATATCGAAAAATGACTAAACATGCTGTTAATAATATTCACATGAGCAAAAAAAACGACGAGCCTTTAGATTTTTCTACTTTGTTTAAAGACGCAAAGCCCGTTAGCCATAATCAATATGTGCTGACAAATGAAGAGCGTAAACAAAAGCGCACAAAAGAAAGTCGTTTGAGAATGGCTAAGAAGGAGGCTAGTGCACAAAAAATGTCATTAGCACAATTGTCTTCTTCGGATTATTTACAGCACAGTGCCAGTGTAGAGCTTTCAGATATATTTGAAGCACATTGGGATGATGATAAACCTATTAGATATTATCGAAAAGATGCTGCCATTAACTATCAAAGCGAGTTCAAACTGCCCTTAACGTTTAGCAACAAAGACATGCTTAAGAAGCTAAGTATGGGCTATTTTACACCTGAAATTGAGATAGACCTACACGGCCAAACTGGACAGCAGGCAAAAGCAGAAATCTTGGCCGTTATTTTTGAGGCAAAGAAGCGTCACTTTGCATGCATCGGCATTATCCACGGACATGGCAATGGCACACTTAAACGAAAAGTGCCTAATTGGCTTGTACAGCACCCTGACGTGGCAGGATTTGTTCAGGCACCTAGAGAGTATGGCGGCAAAGCAGGCCTACTTGTGTTAATCGGCATTGACTTTCAAGCCTATAAGCCTGAGTAGAAATTGACCGCTCGTTTAACTTACTTAATGTAAACATCTGTTCGTAATCTTGCGAAAACCATTCAACTATTAGCTATAAACCATTTTTAGCGTTATGAATAAACAGATACGCATAATACGCCGCCATTACTATCATAATTACAATACCTAAAATTGAACCCCAAACAACCGGATCTGAAAAAACTAAGTTCCACATAATGATCACCTCACGTTTGCTAATAAATTAAAATTAGTCAATGGAGTTATTGTAATTAAAACGAGGAATAAGTTACTGATCTAGATCAAAGATTTTACCGATACGAGCAAGTACTATGTGAATAGCCGCATAAACCAGCCCCTATCAAGATCGTCTTCGCAGTTTCTAAGCTGCGCTGCGTACCGAAGTGAGCGTTCATCAACTTTTTTAGC
Source organism: Glaciecola punicea (assembly GCF_001756615.1). Classification (NCBI taxonomy): domain Bacteria; kingdom Pseudomonadati; phylum Pseudomonadota; class Gammaproteobacteria; order Alteromonadales; family Alteromonadaceae; genus Glaciecola; species Glaciecola punicea. The sequence goes on along the minus strand of NZ_LZXY01000012.1, from coordinate 73,239 downwards.
GACACCATAAAGCCATGCCTTTTTACGATAGCTTTTACGTTTATAGCCCGACCATCCTTCGTGATAATTTAAATACTGCGTTTTTGCATCCCACTTCGAAACGTTATTAATAGTGTGGGTTTTGCTAATAAACCAGCCCATAAAGTCTATGGCGTCGTCAAAATCATCACGATCAGCGAAAGTGCGCCCGGTTTCTCGCTTGTAGTCTTCCCAGGTCTTGGTTTTTGCTTGCGCATAACCAAAGGCGCTGCTCGTGCGGCCCCATGGAATGAGCCCAAAGAGTATATAATCTCGGGGCGGTTTCGCATTATGACGAAAAGAGCTTTCCTGATACATCATGGCCATTGGCACGTGAATAGGTACACCCCATTTCTCACGCATGTCGGCGGCAGCATCAAACCAATCATCTTTTTCTTCAAAAATATAGCATAAATTCTCTCTTTGAGAAGGCTGAGTGGTGCTGCAAGCACCTAAGAAAAAAGCGCTAAGCAGTATGCATAAAAATAAATTTACTTTTTTTAATAACATGCGGAACTAATCACCTCCCTCTTACTCTTATTACTGTGTGCTACAAATGTTTTCCCTAAGTGTGTGTGTTGCCTGACGTGTTTAACGTCAGGCTTTTTTTTATCCGTCATTTTCCATGAACAGATAAGTCTCACTAAACACCTAAAGACTAATCTTAACGTCCTCAACGTTACATTTCGTGATCACACGCCACACGTTTACCAAAATAATCACTCACAAACTGGGTAAAATCTTTATCATCAGGAGACTCAATTTCTTTTTGTGCATTTTCTGACACTAGCGCCTCAGCAACAAAATCGGCCTTTGATAAATGAATATATGGAATATTATGCGCTTGCGCTTTATATTTCTTAGCCAACGCCATACCCAGTTCACCGTTGTCCATGTCATTATCAAGTAGTGTCTTTAGCCATTTTCCAGAGGGTGTAGTGGTAGGATCCATGAACTTTTCATATTGCTTATTCACCGCTTCAATGTGCACGCTTGTTTGTTTAGCTTCATCGAGTAGCACCGCTACTTTACGTAACTCTATGATAAGTTGCTGACCCCAGTCTTTGAGCAAAATAGGCTCACCGTTATTACTAAGCCGTAACGCTGGATCGCGACCTCTTTCGACTACGTCAGTGATATTTTGTTGACTAAGCGGCCTGCTGGCCTCATCAAACTTTTCTGAAGGCGCTAACAAACAATATACTAAAAACGTGTCTAAAAAATGAAACTGTTCAATATCAATGCCCACATTAGAGTAGGGGTTGACGTCTAACGAACGCACTTCTAAATAGCTTACGCCGCGATCTTGCAGGGCATTTGTTGGCATCTCTAATGATTTAGCTATTTGTTTTGGGCGTATAGGTGAATATAGCTCGTTCTCTATTTGCAATACGTTATCGTTAAGCTGCTGCCATCCATTTTGTTCATCGCAGCCTAAATGCGCATAGTCAGGTGCTTTTTTACCAATAGCCCCGCGTAGGCTGCTGACATAAGTACTCAAGTCGTTGTAGCAAATTTTCAAATTAGCCTGTGAGCTGCTCGTGTAGCCAAGGTCACTCATTCGAAGAGAGGTCGCATATGGCATATAAAGAGTGCCCTTACCTACTGTATCAAACTTATGTTTCACATCTTTATGCGCAATAAAAGAACTACATAACGCTGGAGAAGCACCATATAAATAGGGAATGATCCATGCAAAGCGCTTAAAATTGCGAATGAGCCCAAAATAATAATCAGACTGCGTGTCTTTGTTCCACGTTTCACCATGCAAATCGCACCACTGCTGCCAAAACTCGTCGGGTAGTGAAAAATTAAAGTGCACGCCTGAAATTACCTGCATCATGCTGCCGTAGCGATTATGCAACCCTTCCCTGTATACCTCTTTCATGCGTGCTATGTTCGAGCTGCCATACCGAGCAATCGGAATATCTGTGTGCTCATCAATAAAACAAGGCATACTCATAGGCCACAGGTACTGCTCGCCTATGGATTCATAGGTAAATTTATGAATATCGTTAAGCTGGCTAATGCTGGTAACAACGTCTGTTTCAGGCGGCGTAATAAACTCGAGCAATGATTCTGAAAAATCAGTGGTAATCCATGTATGAGTTAGTGCTGCCCCAAGCGCCTGAGGATGTGGCTCGCTGCTAATTGTGCCATTGTCGTTAACCCTTAAGGTCTCGCGCTCAATACCGTGTCTAATGTTACATAGCGCCTGCATAAAAGAAGGTGCAGAAACGGCAGCTAGTCTAGCTTCAAAACTTATTTGGTTGGTCGGCAAATTATTATTCTCTATAATTTATGGTACGGTTATGACGAAGCGCATGTGTGCTTCGATGTGTGCTCGCGAAGCGAGCCGTGCTTGCTAGGTCAGTTTTAACTTATTCGGGCACGTCTATTATTTCTATGTCTCTACCCAGCGGTCTTAGTGATTCTACCAATGTCGCAGCGTCTCCTACCACTAAAATATGCATTTTATCAGTATCAAGCCATTTATTCGCTAATGCATTGAGCTGCTCAGCATTTATATTTTGGATGATGGCTTGCTGCTGAGCTGGATACTCTTTGTTCAAACCCAAAGATAGCAGTCTCACCAAAAAACCTGCTTTTTGTCTTGGGGTTTCATATTTAAGGGCGTCAGACTGGCTGTAGGCATTTTTAAGAAAGCCTAACTCCTGAGCCGTCATGCCGGATGCGTTGAAGGTATCTATTTCTGTTATGAATTCTTCAATGCTTTGTCTTGTGAATTGGCTCGACACATCGGCAGACGCAATAAACTGACCCGTTTGTTTACCTCCCACAAATGCACTTCGGGCACCGTAGGTGAAGCCTTTGTCTTCGCGAAGATTTAAATTAATTCGACTGTTAAACATGCCCCCTAACGGAAAGTTCGCCAATGTTAATTTGAAATGCTCTTCGAAAGCATCAAAAACAGGCGCGTGACGAAAAATATTAATGACTGACTGCACGCTGCTCGGGTTATCAACAATATATAGCTTGCCTTTGCTTATGGTGGTGTCAATTGTAAAGCTTGGCAACTCATAGTTTTTGCCTTCCCACGATGATAAAAACGCGCTTAGCTGCAGCGTTTGAGCTTTGTTCATGTCACCCACCGCCACCATTGTTGCATGGTTTGGACGAATGTAATCATCATAGAACTGTTTTACATCATCAAGGGTAATTGCTTGAATACTTAACATGGTGCCATCGTCGGGCAAGCCTAATCTTGATTCGTTTGAATACAACAGCAGATTGCGACCGCGCGAGGCCAACACCGACGGATTTCGCAAGCTTTGCTGCATAGCGCCTAGGGTACGGCTTTTAATAAGGTCAAAGTCAGCCTGGGTAAATGCGGGGCGAAATAGCTTTTCACGTAATAAATCAAGTGTAGGGACGGCATTTTTTGAAAGCGTATCTACATACACATTAATATAGCGGCCACCTGCACTAAACGATATAGAGCTACCCAGTAAACTCAGTTGGTTAGCCACTTCTTCAGCGCTATAGTTCAGGGTACTTTCATTCATTAAAGCGGCTGTTAAGCTGGCAAGACCAGTCTTGTCGATAGGATCAAGTAGTACACCGCCTTCAAGACTTAAACTTAAGGAAAAAGTAGGTGTTTCACTTGTTTCGATCCCTAAAATCTCAATGCCGTTTGGGAATGAATATTCCCAAAAATCAGGCACTGAAATTGCTCGATTTGCATCTGCTGTGGGGGTAATGCTTCTATCAAACGTGTCGACTGTAGCGACGATTTCAGGCGCTAAAATAACAGCTTGTGTTGGCTCAATATTACGTTTAGGCAAAACAAAGTTTTGTTCGCTAGCAGCTAACTGGGCTTGCCCTTGGGGCACTATACTTAGCACAACAGCGGGTTTGCCTTTTATATACTGTTTATAAACACGCATCACGTCTTGTTTAGTCACTGCATTATAACGCGCAAGTTCACTTTTTACCGTGTCTGGTTCACCTTTAAAGGTTTGGCTTGAGGCCATTATATTCACTTTGCCCTCAACGCTTTGCAAAGCATAGATATAGCCCGTTTCTATGTCGCTTTTTACGCGCTGGAGGTCATCGTCCTGCACGCCACGTTCTTCAAACTCAGTTAATGAGTCATGAATGATCTCATTTAAGCTCTTCAAATCTCGCACGTTTTGAGGATTAGCTAAAGACAGTAAGGTAAATTCACATGCAAGCTCTTGACAGAGATGCGCGGCAAAGGCTTGCACCGCAAGGCCTTCTTTTACCATATTTTTATGCAATAAAGAGGTTTTTCCTTCCCCTAAAATACTGGCCAGTACATCGAGCGCGGCCTCGTCTTGATGGTTTGCATATACGGTTGGATAAGTGACCTGTAACAGCGGTAAATGTACATTGTCCTGCAGTGTTATATATCGAGTATAGTCAAGCGTAGCGGGCTGCTTTGCTGCATCAATTACGTCAGGACCTCGCAGAATAGGCGAAAAGTATCTGTCGACCCATGCTTTAGCTTGCGCAATGTCAATGTCGCCGCCAATGGTAAGCACCGCATTATTGGGCCCGTACCATCTTTTAAAAAAGGCTTTAAGGTCATTTAAACCCACGCGATCAAGGTCTTCTACATAGCCTATGGTTGACCACGAATATGGATGTCCAGTAGGATATAGCGCCTGCGCGGTTCTCTCATTGCGCAGGCCGTAGGGTTGATTGTCAACTCGCTGTGCGCGTTCGTTTTTAACTGTTTCACGCTGGTTTTCAAACTTTTTTTGAGTGACTGCAGGCAGTAAAAATCCCATACGATCGGCTTCAAGCCACAACACTTTTTCAAGCTGATTAGCCGGCACTGTTTGAAAATAATTAGTACGGTCGCTATTAGTCGTGCCGTTTAAGTTGCCGCCCGCCTCTGTAATTATTTTAAAATGCTCTTCGTCATCTACATTCTGTGAGCCTTGAAACATCATATGTTCAAAGAAATGGGCAAAACCAGAGCGGCCTATTTGCTCACGTGCAGATCCAACATGGTAGGTTACATTCACATTTACCAAGGGGTCAGAATTATCTTCGTGTAGCACAACCGTTAAGCCGTTTTCAAGAACATACTTATAATGCTTTATGCTCTCACCTTGCAAAGCCACCGGAGCAGCAACGATGCTGTTTTGCTGTGTACACCCGTTCACAAAAACAAGGCATAATGTTAGGGTCGTGGTTAGCGCAAACGCTTTCTTATATGTCGATAATGTTAGGCTGCTATGCACAATGCCTGTTAGTTTCTTCATTTCCATAATGTTAATAATGTGTACTGTTTGCGAACATACGCTTATGATGGATAAAAAAAACCAATTTGTAAAAGCCTAATTAAATCTTTATTACTTGTGTCGTGAATAAACGGGTGGTTTATTTACCAGTTATACCCCTAAGCTGCGACAAATAGCTCACACTATATTGGCTGACACGCGCCTTAGCATGTAAGAGGGACGTCTCTAAAATGACCAAAACACACAAATTAGTCGATATTGAATTCGCCACCACACAACTTGGCGGAAACGTTGCACTACTCGCCAAATTGCTTCATAAATTTTGTGATGAATTTACCTACACGCCGCAGCAGGTAAAAGACGCACTTGCGCAAAACGACGTAAAATCAGCTGAGTTAAAAGTTCACACCGCTAAAGGCTTATCGGGCAATATTGGTTTAACAGCGCTTTATGAGTGCAGCAAAGTGTTAGAGCAACAAATAAGCCAAGACAACATAGATCCGCTTCAAGTTGACGCGTTTCAAAATGTTATGCAAGATACAATTAAGCATATTAAAACATTAGCCGAAGACTTGCAGTACCTTGAAGCCATTGAAATGATAAAACGTACGCGCTAGTGTATGTAATTAGAACCCACCACACTCATAAAATTTACAGTAGAGCAACAGCCTAAATGACATCGATTATTCCTATCGTTTATGACCATCCAGACTTTTTGGTAATCAATAAACCCTGCGATCTACCTATGCACGATCCTTTAGCGAGCGTTTGCCAAGTGCTTTGTCGTCAGTTGTCCCTCGACCAACTTTACTTAGTGCATCGACTCGACTCTGCAACAAGTGGCTGTTTACTGCTGGCAAAAAATAAATTGGCGGCAGCAAGTTTAAGCCAGCTTTTTGCCAATAAAAAAATTGAAAAATACTATGTAGCCATAAGCGATCGCAAACCTAAAAAGAAGCAAGGCAAAGTGTCAGGCGATATGAAAAAAAGTCGTGGCGGCAGCTATATGTTAACGAAACACGCGAATTCGTTGCCTAAAGCTATTACCTTTTTTATCAGTAAAAGCACCCCTGATCTTGGCCGTGTGTTTTACATAAAACCAGTGACCGGTAAAACCCATCAAATACGCGTTGCACTTAAATCTATTGGCAGCGCTATTCTTGGCGACACACGCTATAAAGGCACAAACTCAGATAGACTTTATCTACACAGCGCTATGTTGGTATTTTCGTACAAACAAGATGATTTTTGCATAATGTGCATGCCACAAACCGGGAATTTATTTACACCCGCATTATTACAAGATATCGCGGTAATTCACCACTTACCTTGGCCAAAGTATATACCGCCAATACTACCGCCGACGCACCCACATGGTGTCGACTCACGTAAATCGGTATGAAAATAGGCATTGTGGGTCAAGGCGCTATCGGCAGTTTATTCGCATATTACTTTAAAACACTTTCACCCGTGCTGTTAGTAAAAAATATAGACGTTCCTGCAAGAACAATTATAGGCTTGACTAGAGAAAGCACGCTGCTTGACTTCGCAAAACAGCCCGTTCATAACCCTTTTACCAATAACGCTGAGCCTTATATTTTTGATTTTTTGCTCATTACAGTAAAAGGCTATCAGCTAGCAGAATTGATATCTCAGTTGCGCCCTTGGGTGGCTAGGCAAACGCGGCTGGTAATAGTTCAAAATGGTATGGGCGGCGCACAGATGCTGGCGGCGCATTTTCCACAAAATTTGATTTATGCCGGCACCACCACCGATGCCGTTTATGCTAGCGCTACTGATACATTTCAAATAAGTGCACAAGGTCGTCTCGATATAGGTCCTTTGTGGAATATGCTTGACCCAACACAATATGCGCCCAAACCGTGTAAACATAAGACAGTCAATTGGCAGCATGAGAAAAGCCTGTTAGATAGCTTATTACGCTTTCATCCCTTTGTGATGTATCACCAAGATGTATCTGACGCCCTTTATACAAAACTGGCTATTAATGGCGTAATAAATCCATTAACGGCGGTGCTACAGATTAAAAATGGGCAACTGCGTCAGTACCCTGAGAAAGTAGCTGCGCTGAAGAAAGAAATTTTTGCGGTGTATAAGGCAAATGACATTACGTTTTTTGAACAGGCCCTATCCCATGCGATTGATATAGTAATAGAGGCCACCTCAGAGAATTGGTCTTCAATGTGCCAAGACGTAAAATACAAACGCTTAAGTGAAAATGAAACTGTGCTTGGTTTTTTGAGTAATATGGCGAAATCAAAAAACCTATATACGCCGGTCATAACAGAGCTTTATCAGCGTCTAAGATTGCTTGACGCAAGCCATAGTTCGGCTTCACTTGCAAACGATACCGACTAATCTTTAGTCCTTAAAATTGACATTAAGACATACTGTTAACATAAAAAACGGGGCCGTTAGCCCCGTATTCGATTTTCTACGAGGCCTTGTTTAGAATTGCGCTCTTACACCCACTTTGAATGTACGCCCTAGTACATCATCGCTACTTGGGAAAGTATTACTCAAGAGGAAGGTCACCTAATAAAATTTGATCACGGTTCATCCAGCTTAATGATACCGCTATATTACCTTTATCATCAGCAAGGTTAGAACCTAATATAAGCGATATGTTGTCTCTGTCGCCGTCGCTAACACCTGTTTGTGATTTATTTAACTCAACTAAGGCGGTTGCAACAGTAGCAGTGTCTACTTGACCATTGAAGTTGAAAGGCACTATTTGGCTGGCGTCCATCAATATCAATGTTCTTTGTGAGCACCAACCACGCTGGTTAACCGTGGCTACGCCAGCTGAGCAGTTGTTTACGTTAGTAACATCGCCAGGGATAGTTCCGGGTAAAGTACTAATGATCTTTTCAACTTCTAGCTCTTGCAAAGGCTCAAAATCTTACGCACTCATTGACATAATAGGACTAACAGAAACCGCGTTTGGGCGGGCGATATGTGGACCCGACACCTGTATTTTCTCTGGGCTTTGCTCAATAGCGCCCGAGTTTTGCTGTGCAAACCCAGTTTGGTTGGCAAGCATAGCAATTGAGGCTACGCCCACCGCAATGGTTAGACGAACAGAGTTCGTCAATTTTCACTTTGTAATAATGTGTGTCTCCAATACCGAAGATTTATTAATAATTTATCATTAAAACTTTTTTGTCAGTGGTGTTTTGCAGGAGGGTTTTATTATTGCCAAAAAAATCAAACTTACACTTTTCGTCTGTGCAGTAATCCAAAAAAAGCCCGTAAAACGAGCTTTTTTGGTCTTGTTATAATCTTGCCTTAGTCAACATTAGGACGCATATGCGGGAACAAAATAACGTCTTTAATGGTGCTACAGTCAGCAAATAGCATAACAAGGCGATCAATACCAATGCCTTCTCCTGCCGTGGGCGGAAGGCCATACTCTAGTGCAATAATATAGTCTTCGTCAAAATGCATCGCTTCATCATCGCCTGCGTCTTTTTCTTGCACTTGTTTTTGAAAGCGCGATGCTTGGTCAGCAGAATCGTTTAACTCTGAAAATCCGTTAGCAAGCTCACGTCCACCGACAAAAAATTCAAAACGGTCAGTCACAAATGGATTACTGTCATTTCGGCGTGCTAAGGGCGACACTTCCCATGGGTATTGCGTAATAAACGTAGGCTGCACAAGTTTTTCTTCCGCTGTGGCTTCAAATATTTCACATAAATATTTACCGGCGCCCCAAATACCGTCAACCTCAGGCTCTTTAATATGCAGTTGTTTGGCCATTGATTTCATTTCTGCTAAATGATTTTCTGGATCATTGATAGCCTCAGCATTTGCTTCGGGCCAATACTTTAATATTGCATCAGCCATTGATAAACGCACAAATGGCGTTGCAAAATCATATTCTATGACTTCAATTACGTCACCACGAACGTCGCGAATATGATTTTTCAGCACTGTGGTGCCCAACACATTTTGCGCAAGCTCACGTAGCATCTCCTCGGTAAGATTCATCAGATCAATAAAGTCTGCGTAAGCTTGATAAAACTCAAGCATCGTAAATTCTGGGTTGTGGCGAGTAGACAAGCCTTCATTCCTAAAATTACGATTAATTTCAAATACTCTTTCAAAACCACCTACCACTAAACGCTTCAAGTAAAGTTCCGGTGCAATACGTAAATACATATCTATATCTAAGGCCTTATGGTGAGTCATAAAAGGCTCTGCGGTAGCGCCGCCGGGAATAACCTGCAGCATGGGCGTTTCTACTTCCATAAAACGTCGTTGTGTTAAAAAACGTCTTATGCCGCTCACAATCTCACTTCTTATTCGAAAAGTATTGCGCGTGTCAGGATTTGTAATAAGGTCAACATAACGCTGTCTATATTTAGTCTCCTGATCCGCTAGGCCGTGGAATTTTTCAGGCAAGGGACGCAGTGATTTTGTGAGCAGTTGAAAGTCAGCCATATTGACATATAAATCGCCTTTACCCGATTTGTGTAAAACGCCGCTTACACCAATAATATCACCAATGTCTAAGCTACCATATTGCTCTTTCATCAGTTTCTGGGCTGGTTTATCAGCGTATGATTGAATACGACCTGTCATATCTTGCAGCAAAAAAAACGGACCTCGTTTAGCCATAATGCGACCAGCAATCGTCATCAGATTGCCCTGTTCAACTAAAGTTTCTTTGTCGAACTCACCAAACTCAGTTTGCAAGTCTTGCGCATAGTGCTGGCGTTTAAATTGGTTTGGATAGCCGTTCGAAGGACAATTCTCACGAATTTTATCTAATTTAGCTCTGCGCTCTGCAATCAATTTGTTTTCGTCTTGCTGCTCAATAGTCATCTATTTTCCGTTACTGTTTATATAAACTTAAGGTGTATTTTATCTACAAAGAGAAGTGTGATTTATAGCCCAATGAGAAACTTGCTATTACAGCCCCGATTGAAGACTCGCAATAATAAATTTATTTAGATCACCGTCCAATACTGCTTGGGTATTATGCGATTCAATACCTGTGCGCAAATCTTTTATACGAGAGTCGTCTAGTACATAAGAGCGTATTTGACTGCCCCAACCAATGTCTGACTTCGTATCTTCCATGGCTTGTTTTTCTTCGTTTTGTTTTTGCATTTCAAGCTCATATAGCTTCGCCTTGAGCTGCTTCATGGCTTGGTCTTTATTTTTATGCTGCGAGCGATCATTTTGACACTGCACTACCGTATTGGTGGGCAAATGCGTAATACGCACAGCAGAGTCAGTTCGGTTTACGTGTTGGCCACCTGCACCCGAGGCACGATAAGTGTCGATGCGCAGGTCTGCTGGATTAATATCTATTTCAATATCGTCGTCTATTTCTGGGTAGGCGAAGGCCGATGCAAATGAGGTATGGCGCCTACTGCCTGAGTCAAAAGGTGACTTTCTGACTAAGCGATGCACACCTGTTTCGGTGCGCAACCAGCCAAAAGCATAATCACCTGTAAACTTAATAGTAGCGCTTTTAATGCCTGCTACATCGCCATCAGACAGCTCAATAAGTTCAGTTTTGAAACCTTGGCGTTCACCCCAGCGCAAATACATTCTTAAAAGCATGTCTGCCCAATCTTGCGCTTCGGTGCCGCCGCTGCCAGACTGAATGTCAATGTAGCCATTGTTTGCATCATTTGGACCAGAAAACATGCGCCGAAACTCTAGGGCTTCTAAGTCTTTTATAAGGCTGTTAAGTTCTTGCTGAGCTTCGTCAAAGGTTTCTTGATCATCGGCTTCTATGGCTAATTCTAGCAAACCCTCTATGTCTTGGCTGCCTTGATGCAAGTTTTGAATAGTGTTCACAACAAGTTCAAGCGCTACTTTTTCTTTACCTAGTAACGTTGCTCTTTGAGGGTTATTCCATACATCGGGGTTTTCTAACTCTCGAGAAACTTCTTCTAACTGTTCGACTTTACTGTCGAAGTCAAAGATACCCCCGAAGCGAATCAGCTCGCAGGCGAATATCGGCTAAGGCGTTATTAATAGGGTTTACTTCAAACATGAGATCGCTTCGCTTAGTTCTACAATGGCAAGATTGTACGCAAAATGGCGTATTTTTAACAGCGTAAATATATTTCAATCTACGCTTGGTGCTTAGTTTTGGCCAATGCAAGGTTTTACAAAGGCCAATTTGGCAGATACAGAAGATTTATGCTACCCGTTTTTAAGCGCATTAGTGTAAGTGACCGACTGTTTGCCTAATGCATGAAGCTTTTTCAAGGTAGCTTCATCAACCACTTTGCCACTTGTATCTACAAGGCCAGAAACCTTGCCAATTGCCTGTTGGGCTGGATGCACATACATGCCAATGTTGGCTAGTAGCGTTCTGAGTGCGGCTAATGCTCTTATGCCGCCTAAAGCACCAGGAGAGGCCGCCATAATTACGGCAGTTTTACCTTTAAAAGCCTGCAGTGGCTTTTCGCCGTCTTCCATGCGTGAAGCCCAGTCAATTGCATTTTTTAAGGCGGCGCTGTAGCTGCTATTATACTCAGGTGTTGCAATTAAAAAACCATCATGCTCCATCATTAGGGTTTTAAGTTTTTTAGCACCGTCTGGAATACCCGATACTGCCTCGTCGTCCTCGCTAAATAAAGGTGCTTTAAAATCGTTCAAATGTACGATCGTGACTTTACAGCCAGCAGCTCTTGCACCTTCGCTGGCGGCAACCACTATGCTATGGTTATATGAATGCTGACGAAGACTGCCACTAAAAGCCAATAGTTTACACATACAGATCCTTTAAGTTTGGGGTATTAAATGTATTAGTTAGTAAAGTTTACGCGATTGGGGTGAATTTGTTCATGCCTGCTCAACAATATAAGGCTCAATCCCAAACCGTTACGCTGCCCCACAGCGTAAAAATTAAATGCGCGCACGCATCTACATCTTTTGCATGGTACCAATACCCAACAAATCTAGCCCTAATTTAAGCGTGCTTGCGGTCAATACGCACAAACTCAGACGCGTATGCTTACTTTGCCTACTTACATCATCTTTTAAAATGGGGCAGGCTTCATAAAAGCGCATATAAAGTGATGCTAATTCATATAAGTAGGTGCACAGAATATGCGGTGTTGCTTCTATTGCGACTAACTCGAGCGCGTTTTGACACTGCAATAAGTGCAAACAAAGTGCCTTCTCAGCGTCTTGCTCAATACTCATCTCAATAGTGCTTTGTGCGTGGGCAGCAGGATCAAATTTTGCTTTTTCAAAAATACTCTGAATGCGAGTATACGCATATTGTAAATAAGGTGCGGTGTTGCCCTCAAAGCTCAGCATGGCATTCCAGTCAAACACGTAGTCGGTAGTTCTATTTTTGCTTAAATCGGCGTATTTAACCGCGCCAATTCCTAGCGTTGACTTCATTTGAGCAAGCTGTTGTGGATCAATATCAGGCTTACGCTCTAGCACTAGTTTCTCGGCCCGCTCAACGGCTTCATCGAGTAAATCAATTAGCTTTACAGTGCCGCCAGTTCTGGTTTTAAAAGGCTTGTTGTCTTTGCCTAACATCATGCCAAAAGGACAATGTTGATAGGCTTCGTCAGGCTGCATAAAATTAGCTTTTCTAGCCACCATTTCGGTTTGTTTAAAATGCAGCGCTTGTCGTGCATCGGTGAATATGAGCGTGCGATCAGCCTGTAATACTGACGAGCGATGACGAATGGCGGCTAAGTCTGTAGTGGCATAAAGATAGCCGCCACCAGATTTTTGCACAATATACACCGCAGGCTTGCCGTTTTTATCTGCAAGCTCCTGCAAAAAAACAACTTGAGCGCCTGCATCTTCTTGCGCAATGCCCTTCTCTTTTAATATGCTCACTACAGTGGCTAAGTCATCGTTATAAGCGCTTTCGCCCATTACGTCTTGGCGCGACAGTGACACGCCAAGCGTTTTGTAAATATCTTCAGAATGGCTAATGGACACATCTATAAAGTTTTTCCAAAGCGCCAAGCATTCCTTATCACCACCTTGCAGACGCACCACATATTGGCGCGCGGTGTCGGCAAAGCCTTCCTCATTATCGAAACGCACTTTAGCTTCACGATAGAAGTCTTCTAAATCACTTAATGCGGTTTCAGCAACCTGATCCTGCGCTAGCTTGTCTTGAAGATGGGCTAGCAGCATGCCGAACTGCGTACCCCAATCCCCCATGTGGTTTTGACGGATAACATTGTGGCCTAAAAACGCTAAGCACCTAACCACTGCATCACCGATAATAGTAGAGCGTAAATGCCCCACATGCATTTCCTTTGCTAGGTTTGGCGCAGAGTAATCAACCACCACGTTTTTGGCAGGCACAATGTCAATGCCTAAGCGTTTATCGCTAAGTACTGCGCTTAGTTGCGCAGACAACCACATATTATTTATATGGATATTAATAAAACCAGGACCCGCAATTTCTAGGGTTGACGCCATGTCACTTATATCTACAGCGTCTATTATTTGCTGGGCAATATCCCTTGGGTTTTGTTTTAATTTTTTTGCTAGGCCCATCGCGCCATTAAACTGATATTCACCAAAACCTTTTTTGGTATTTTTAGCCACGGGTACAGGAGCATCAGTGAAGCCCAAGATGTTTAGGGCTGAGGTAAAACGTTCGACTAATAGTTGTTGAATATTCATGTGGTAAAAAAAGCCTATAAGGAAATATGGTTATCGGGTAGTGCTATTGTTCACGCGTGGCAGTAAATTTAATATCGGGGTAGCGCTCTTGCGCCAAAGATAAATTAACCATGGTGGGGGCAATATAGGTTAAGTTGTCACCGCCGTCGTAAGCCAGGTTTATTTCGGTTTTGCGCATGAACTCTTCTACCTTGCGAGGATCACCATATACCCAGCGAGCGGTACTAACATTGACGTGCTCATACAATGCATCCACATTATATTCAGCTTTTAGCCTAGCCACAACTACGTCAAACTGCAGCACCCCTACCGCGCCTACAATTAAATCGTTGTTCATGAGCGGGCGAAATACTTGTACCGCGCCTTCTTCAGCTAGCTGTATAAGGCCTTTTAGCAACTGCTTTTGTTTGAGTGGATCGCGCAAGCGTATACGTTTAAATAGTTCAGGCGCGAAGTTTGGAATGCCCGTAAAAGCATATTTTTCACCGCTGGTGAAAGTGTCACCTATACGCATAGACCCGTGGTTATGCAGGCCGATAATATCACCAGCGTAGGCTTCATCTAGTAGGCTTCTGTCGCCGGCTAAAAAAGTAAGCGCGTCAGAAATACGTACATCCTTACCTATGCGGCTATGGTGCATCTTCATACCTTTTTCGTATTTGCCAGACACTATTCGGCAAAAGGCAATACGATCTCGATGCTTTGGGTCCATGTTAGCCTGAATTTTAAATACAAAACCACTAAAAGATGGTTCTTTAGCTGCTACGAATATGTCGGCATCGGTCTGTCTGCCAATTGGCGCAGGCGCCCAATCAATGAGGCCGTCAAGCATATGATCAACCCCAAAGTTACCCAATGCGGTACCAAAGAATACAGGCGTAAGCTCACCTTTTAAGAAGGCTTCATGTGAAAACTCATGTGACGCGCCGCGCACTAACTCAAGCATTTCTCTTAATTCTTCAGCGTAGATACCAATAGCACTGTCAAGCTCGGGGTTATCGATGCCTTTTATTGTTTTAATAGCTTGAATGGTGTGGCCTTGGCCCGTTTTATACAAGATGGTTTCATCGCGCAGTAAATGATAAACGCCTTTAAATTCTTTACCCATGCCGATTGGCCAGGTTATTGGCGCACACTTTATTTTGAGTATGTCTTCCACTTCATCAAGTAAATCGATAGGGTCACGAGTGTCTCGATCTAATTTATTAATAAAGGTTAAAATAGGAGTATCACGCAGTCGCGTAACTTCCATAAGCTTGATTGTTCTGGCTTCAACACCTTTAGCCGCGTCAATTACCATTAAGCATGAATCTACGGCGGTCAGTGTACGATAGGTATCTTCTGAAAAGTCGGCGTGTCCAGGCGTATCAAGTAAATTAACTAAGTGGTCAAGATACGGAAATTGCATAACTGACGTAGACACAGAAATCCCTCGCTCTTTTTCCATCGCCATCCAGTCAGATTTAGCGTGCTGACCCGATTTTCTGCCTTTTATCGTGCCGGCAACTTGAATAGCATTACCAAACAAGAGCACTTTTTCGGTAATCGTAGTTTTACCCGCGTCGGGATGCGAAATGATAGCAAACGTTCTTCGCTTATTGATTTCACTAATAAAATTGCTATCGCTCATATCCATTAAACCCTTATTTACACTTAATTAATTTAACAATGATCGCGTCAGCGAAAACCGCGTCGTATTCTACCGAAATTTATGTTCTTCTGCTTCGCTAAATTCGGCATTTAACCCAACAAAACGATCGACTAAATCGCCCGCTACGGCAATATCTTTTTTAACAGTAGCGCATCATCAAAGGTGTTGTTAACCAAGCGATAATAGTTTTTGCGAGTAGTAACGAGAGCAAAACCATGCTTTTCATATAAAGCCTTTGCCGGTTTATTTTTCTGGGCAACCTCAAGTAAAATATAATCGTCGCGGCGACGATTGGCGTCACTAATCACATGCGAAAGTAAGGTGCTCGCAATACCTTGTCTTCTTAAATCTGGCAGAGCACAAATGTCTTCTATTTCGACCTCACCAAGCACCACAGTAATCAGCGCATATCCCACACATTCATTATCTATAATAGCAATTAAAGAGTTTGGCAGCATGAGTGCTTTTTCAAAGGTGGTAAATTGCCAAGGACTATCTCGATGCGCACAAAATATTGAATATGCCCGTTGATGCAAACTAATTGCATCAGCCGAATAAACAATACGAATATTATTCACCGTTTTAGTCAACGTACTGGCGAATACTTAGCCAAATTGACTTTTTAATATTGGCTTCGTTTGCATAGCTTACCAGAGGGAGATGGAGTGTTTGCGTTTTACTGTTAAACAGCGGTTGGCTGCTATCAAATAAGCAACTTTGGGGTGAAATTTTGAGTAATTTACATACATCGGCAATCCATGGCATTTGCTTGAGGTCAATGGGCACAGTGGGCTCATACAGACTTATACCCATAGCTAAAAGCTGCGCTTTTTGCTGGGCTGAAAAATGCTGGCAACTGGCGGTTAATGAAGCAGACACGTTCTTAAGTTCCTATTAGGCGCTATATATATGCCAGTTACTTGCGCCCGTTGGCATGAAAAAGTGGCAGGAGTGGAGGGACTCGAACCCCCAGCCATCGGTTTTGGAGACCGCTGTTCTACCAATTGGAACTACACTCCTATTGCCGATGGCATTATAGCGAGCATTGTGAATAAATAAAGGACTTTATTTTGAAATGTTAAGCGACGTTTCCCATAATTCGTAGGTAAAGCTCACCATAACACTGGCTTGATGCATTTTATCACATACTTCTTGTATGTCTCGACTAGCCAAATTTGCATAATAAATACACAAGCTTTTTATTTCACTTTGGTTTAAATTATTAATGGTGCAGCAGCTAGCCATATCAAAATAACGACAGCCCATACCCGCATATTCCCAATCAAAAACAGGCCCGTTTAAATAACTAATATGATCAATGTGCAAATCGTTATGGCAAAGCACGAATTCATCAATGCAGACGTCCAAATAGCGTTGCCACTGCTGTTTAACCTGCAAATATTTTTGCTGAAGCTGCGGTGATGGAGACTCAATTTTATCCCAGTACACTTCCCAGTGCTCATCTAATGCAAGCAGCGGCGCTGACACGAACGAGCTATGCACCTTGTACAATACTTCGGCCAAGGTTTCTACTTTATCACCCATGGCGTTACCCGAGTTGACCTTACGCCCATGTTTTGCGTCTTCATGCTGGCGAATGTCGACCCACTGCTCACAATAAACCTTGCCGTTTACGCTTAAAAAAACGGGTGCTGGCGCTAAGCCTAAAATAGCAAGCTCTTCTTGCATCCTAAATACTTGCCTTCGATCTACAGGCAGCAATTCGTTGCTATCAAACAGTTTTAGCATCAGCGTTTTATCGCCATCACAAACTTTAAAGTTACGATTGATGGTGCCGCTTCTAACACGATTTATCTCAAAATTAGGGCTGGTGACATCCACCACCTCATAACGCTCAAGCATTTTGAGAATGGATAAGCGATCTTTTTCTTTCTTCAAAGGTTTAGGCGACATAGTCCTTTCCCTGACGGTACACACTTTGCCAATGCATTAGACCTCTTAATGCGAGCACAAGGTAAATGAGCATAAGTACTGTCGTTAAGTATAAGCCTCTGTCGTATAAAAGCACCATGCTCACGACGTTAATAATGCTCCAATAAATCCAATTTTCTAACTTTTTAGTGACCGTTAAATAAGTAGTAATGAGCGAAAATACGGTCAGGGTAATGTCGAGTAGTACAAGCTCATAGTTAAGAAATTGAATCGCAATAAAAAAAATAACGGTGCTTGTTACGGCGCCAAACAGTAGGACACTAACATGATTGTGCCAGTTCATACGCGAAATGCTAACTTTTTTATCTCCGCTTCTGCCCCAATAAATAAATCCCCACACCGCCACTGCCATGTAGTAGACATTTAATATCATTTGAAAAAAAAGCGTAACATCCCAGTAAATATAGGCGTATAAGCATGTGCTTATAAACCCAGCAGGCCAACACCAAAGAGACTCTTGAGCGGCCAACCAAACATACACCACCGCTAACAAGACAGCGAAAACCTCGCTTATACTTTGCTGCTGCCACTGTTGCGAAACGGCTTCAAAAAATGCCAATGTCAGGATAAGTTCATATGCGTGGCATTTAGAAACTTACATACAAAAACAGCCTGCCCGACTTGTTCAAACGTGGTTTTCATTTCGGTTTGTATCACCTTCATTACATACGCAAACTCGCCGCTCACCAAGGTAGAAGTGTGGCTTGTTTGCACGTGTAAATGCTGATCGGTGTTTAATCTATCTATAAAATCTTTGATGTAGGGCACATACTCTTGATGCAGCGGATAAAGAGAAATTTCAACGCCTAACTGCAGGGTGTTCTCATTCATAAGTTTTCTCATGTAAAGTTGTGTTAGTGTCAGTTCATCTTTGCTGTCAATTATGTATAGTCGCCTTTATATCTAATCGCAGTAAGATATAAAGGCGTCATAGAGGCGTCATAGCACAGTGTTAAGCCTACTCCCAATCATAGTTAAACGTTACGCCTATTTGGCGAGGTTGGCCAAACTGAAAATACGGGCCGTTAGTGCTGTAGCCGTCACGTGGATCATTAGGGAAGCTACCAAAGCCGCGCGTCACAATCGCCTTGTCGGTCACGTTTTTTACCCACAGCTTGAAAGAGTATGCGTGCTTTCCCATTGCCCGCCAGGTTAGTTCAGAGTTAATGACAGTGGTAGAAGGTGCGCGCACATCATGGTTTATACCTAATCTAAAATCATCTTTTACGTCTATATCTACAAACCAGTTTACGCTATTTGAGAGCTGCCAGTTAGACGCCAGATAGGCAGTGTATTTAGGCGCATGCGCCTGTTGCTGAATGCCCACAAACTCGCCATTTTCTTTTGTATAACCCCCAAATGTAGCATCTAGGTAACCTACATTAGTTTGTAAATACCAGTTTCCTGCAATATCCCACGTACCTGAAAATTCAAAGCCTTTATTCGTGCCCGTGTCAGCATTGCCAATGGCGTCGGCGAATGAACTTGCGCCTGTATCGTCAATCGCAAAAAGGACAGAGTCGCTAACCTGCGCGTCGTCTCTTTGCATGTAAAAGAACGTTAAATTAAGAGTGGCCAAGCCGTCATAGGCGCGGCCTTTTACCCCTATCTCGTAGTTCATATTATATTCTGGGTCAAATGTACGGCTATCAGCGGCAAGTCGGGCATCTATATTATAACCTGCAGCTTTATAACCGCGCGAAATACTGGCAAAAACTAAGTTCTCACCTAACTGGTAGTCAAGCGCAAGCGAAGCTGCCACCAAGGTGTCACTTATGTTTGAGCTGCCGACTGCATCTGCAAAGTCAGTATTGAAACGCTCGACCCGCCCTGCACTGGTAATGTTTGTTTTGTCGTTAAGCACATGCACGTACTGACCAAAGACTGATTGATTAGAGCGCTCATAAGTACTCAAGTAATCACTTTCAAAAAAAGTATTCTGGCGTAATAAATCTTCATCGCTATCGGTAATATTAGCGCCAAGTAAGTAGCTGTTTTGCCCTCTTGCAATTGTACTTGCAAGCTTTATATCAAGTCCGGTTCTTTTTATATCACGCTGATAAAAATCAAATGACGAATAGCCATCAGGGTGTATTCCGACAAATGTCCAATCTTCATCAAAACCGTATTCGGTTTGCGCATCTAACAAATAAGCACTGACCTGTAGTTTGTGTTGGTCAAATCGGTAGTTATATTTTAAGCTGCCTGCGCTAGCATCCACCCTGTCAAAACCAGGTTTGTCTGCAAGCGTTGAGGCATTGTCAAGCGAAAAAATGTCATAGCCGTTGTCTATATCAAAAGTGAACGCGCTTATATCTAAGCTGCTAACGGCATTGAGGGCAACGCTGGTAATAATAGACGCGGTGGTTTCGTCAATGCGATTGGTGTCGTCTGTGTTTAAAAAAGCGTTTTTGATAAAACCATCGCTTTTAGTCTGTTGTATAGAGACTCTTGTAGATATATTGTTTGATAAGGCATTTGAGTAAGTGCCGGCGAGCCGAGACTCGTTAAATTGCCCGTAACTGATATTAACATTGGCAAATAAATCATCGCTTGGCGCGTTGCTCACTAGCTTCACTATACCACCAATGCTATTTGCGCCGCTGGCAACTGACTGTGGTCCAGACAACACTTCTATCTGCCTTATATCATTAACGGTCGCTAAGCCGCCAATGCCGGAAATATCGATGTCGTTTAGAAACAAACCAATCGACGGGTTAATCGGCTCAGCGAACTGCGAACGTTCGCCTATGCCTCTAATTTGCAAAAACTTGCCACGTGAAGCGCCACTCGAAAAATTCAAGTTGGGCACCATGCCAATAATATCTTGAATGTGCCTCGCTTGGCGTGAGTTAATAGCGGCCTCACCTATAACAAAGGCACTGGCGGGTAGTTCAGATAAATCTCGCTGCGATAAATCAGCCGTAACCACAATTCGTTCAACTGACGTTAAATCATCACGGCCTGCTTGTGAACTATCGTTACCCTCGATTACTTGCATAGCATGAAGGCTAGACGCATATAAAAGGCTGCAAGAAATAGCAATTGGCGTGAGTAATAATGAAACTTTTTTTGATGTCTTATACATGTATGGATCTCTTCAAGAATACGAAAAGATCCGGCAACCGTGGCATTGAGAAGGTAAGTAATTGACCATTCCTACGCCGGTACTAACCGGATCAGGTAACTAAGGGTTCTCTTAATGAATCTCAGCGAATTAACGCACCCCTTGGTTCAACATAAGTATGAGGTAAACATAAACCTAAGTTTATTAGTTAAAAATCACACTCGCGCAGAGAATAGCAAGAATCAGGCAATAATCAATGCCTGTTTACGCATTGTTACTAAAATTTTAGCGATTTATTGCCAAGTGAGTTAATCTCAACAAATATAGTATGAACTCAACTTTCTGGATTATCGTGACTATGTTAAAAAATGATGCCGAATAAAGAAGCATTCACAAAATGGCTTAGCGTAAAAAAGACGGGCTTTCACCATAGGCAGTTCTTACTTTTATCATTGCCTTTAGATGAAGCAATGTTTTTCCTAGAGGCTGTAGTGGCAGATTATAAAGACAGCTCTGTTGTTTCAAATAACTTATGCATAAGCCATGTGAAACACATCCCTTTAACTCGCTACCAAGACTATTTGGGACAGCAAACCAACTCTCTTATTTTTGATGCCAGAAATGGGTTTCACTTAAATGCGCTGTATGCAAGCGCTGGCATGGTTCAGGCAGGCGGAATTATTGTGGTGCTGCTGGCATCTGAAAGCTCATATAAGCCAAATTTAGGCCCACTAAAGTTTAGCTATGGGTATACACCTAAAACATCATATTTCACTGACGTTTTTATACGACACGTTAAAAAAAACAATGGAGCTTACGTAGATCCCACGCACTCGTTTTTTCCAAGTAGTGCCATATCATCTCCTTTGAAGCAAGCAATTGAACACGAAACACAAACAAATCAGCAAGACTGGCAACTATCAAAAGACCAGACTGATATCGAAACCAAAATAACGCAAAGGATCAACGCTAAAGCATCCACGGGGTCAGTTTCAATTATTCTTGGCCCACGCGGAAGGGGCAAGTCTACGTTGATAGGTCATATTGCAAGTAGATTATCCGCTAAGGTAAATAACCAGAATACCCCTGTCGTGGTCAGTGCATTAAAGAAACGTCAATTACAGCGTTTTTACGACGTGAACACAGCGAGCCAAGCTCCTTACGAAGCGAACCGTAATGCACCTTTAGAAAAACATGCTATTCAAAAAAATGAAATTAAATTCTACGCGATGGATGAGATCACCGCACTTGCCCCGCCCCATTCCATAGTGATTATTGATGAATTAGCGTCGATCGCGCCGGCGCTGCTTAAGCGTACTATTTCTCATTTTTCACACTGCATACTTACTGGCACTACAGACGGTTATGAGGGTAGCGGCAATGGCTTTATACATAGAGTATTGCCTTACTTAGTCTCCCATAAAAATACGCACGTATACACCTTAAGCAAACCGTTTAGGTGGCTAAAAGGAGACACCGTAGAAACGTGTTTACACTCACTGCTTGGTTATATGCCAAATATGGGATCATCGACAAGAACCGCACACACAACTGATAAATCCTTACAGAGCAAGATAAATAAAGATGTTTTACATGATGTACAATTTGAAATCATAGACAAAACAATATTGGTCAAAAGCAATAAGCTTTATGCTCAAATATTTACATTGCTTAGCGACGCCCATTATCAAACCACCCCTAACGATATTGTAAGAACCTTAGATGCTAATGACTGCATAATAGCAATCGCCTATAAAAACAGCTCCCATATCAATAAGGCCAATCGTCAAGTGCTAGGCGTAGCCATTTTGTTTGAAGAGGGAGGGGAACTCCTTTCATCACTAAAGCATGACATAAGTCTTGGTAAAAGAAGGGTGCAAGGACATTTGAGTCCTCAGGCACTGTCACTCTACTTATTAGATTCTGATTTGTGTGAACTGAAGTATTTACGCATCAACAGAATTGCAGTCAAGCAGGCGCATAAACGACTTAACATAGGCACTAATCTGCTGCAGTTTTGTGAACAATACGCGCATTCTACAAACGTTGACTGTGTTAGTGTATCTTATGGTTTTACTTCTTCTCTATATTCGTTTTGGCTAAAAAATGACTTTACAATGGCTAAGCTTGGACATCGTATTGATACTGCTAGTGGAACCTGCAGCCTATTAATGCTTAAACCATTGCGTGATATCCCTAAATTGAGCAAAAGTTTACTGCAGTTTCGCTTACAAATAGAACGACAGTACTTACGCGAAACGCATAAACGCTTACACACTTTATATCAAAGCATATATCAAACCTTTAAAGCGGATTTTATGTTTACCGATACAGTGCATAAGCAATTTGTCAATAAAGCGCTTAAACGCTACTTAGCAAAAGATATAAATTTAGAAAAAATAGCGCCTATCTTGCTATGGTTGTTAACACACGACGATGCTCACATCTTACCGATATCGGCACGGTCCATCCAAGAACTGATATTAAGATATCATGAAAAAGGTATTCATAAGCCGGAAAAGTGTGAAATAGAACATGTCGTATTTAGTGCTGTTAGCGATATTTTTAGGGTATATACGGAACAGGATCACCTCTTTGACTACTTATGAATCTATATTTCAAGGCAAAAAAAAACCCGCTAATGTAAGCGGGATTTCGATTATCTACATTCGTCTATATTTTAACGCCACGATTTTCAGCTTTTTGCTTGATATAAGGTATCCAAGCTAAAGCATTCCTGCGTAAGCTGGGATCTTTCTGAGCCTCGGTAGCATGCTCATAGGCTTTCCGAAAATTACCCATATAGAAATTAGCTTCCATCAACGAGAAATGCACCTTGCCCTCTTCGTCTATGCCCGACTCTATAGATTTAGTAAGCGCCGTTATAGCCCCTCTATAATCTTCCGCCGTTAACAATAAAACACCTTGCTTGCGGTAATGGTCAGGATCAGCGCTTTTTGCTGCGGCCTGTCCATAATACTTAGCCGCTTCGCTGTACTCACGTGCTAACTGAAGCGTATTTGCCAAACTGGCAATGTCACTAGCTTCCGATTCAAGCATACCCGACGCCATGTATTTCTTTTGCAACTGAGCAGACTTATAAGGCACATCACTTGAGGCATATAGCTGGGCTAAAGCCTTAAACTCTGACCGTTTTGTTAAATATCCTTGTTTATGTGCTAATGAGAACGTAGAAAGTGCTTTGGTATAGTCCTCTACCAACATGTAGAAAAAGCCTAGCTGTGACCACCAGTTTTTCTCTCCTGGGAACAAGGAAACAAGTATTTCAGCAACCTCAACGGCGCCATCATATTGTTTTTTCTCGTGAAAAGCATTTATCTTTAATGCGAAAGGGTTCTTGTTTGGTTGAACATAATTCGCAATAGCAAGATCGGCGGTAAGTAGCACATTATCAAAGTCTTTCATTTCAGTATAAGCTTTCGCCATACGCGTATAAATGTCCGGATCTTCTTTACAGGTAAACGACATCCATTTCTTATAATACTTGATGGAGTTTTCATACTTTTCTTCTTGAATAGACAAGTCAGCCACCAACTTTAAAATATCGGCTTGGTCTTTATCATTCAAAACGCCTAAATCAGCAGCCCGTGTAAGCAGTGATAGAGCCTCTAACTGTTTACCGTCTTCTGACACCAACAATTGTCCAAGAAATCTATTAACAGTTGCGGTATCAAAATCTTCTTTTGAATCAATATCCCGCAGCATGCTGATTGCTTCTTTAACCCTTTCTCTTTCGTCAAGCTCTTCGTTTAGATAGACTTCATATGCTCGCTGAAGCTTCTTACCAGAACGCTCGCCTAACAGCTGTGTTTTGGCCGGTTCATAACCCGGACAAACAATAGCAGCTGACTGTTGCGCAATCGCAAGTGTCGAATATGAACCAAACAAAGCGACACCAGCTGTCATCAAGACTTTATTTAATTTTTTCATATTAATCATCTCCGCCTAAACTAAATTCTAGTCGAACTCTCAAACCAGGCTGTCTTTGTGCAATACCGTCGACAACTTTTGGTCTGTACTTCCACTTACGCAGTGCTCTTTTTGCTTCACGGTCAAAAATTCGTTTTGGATCTGCTTCAAGCACCTCTACATCCTCAACCCCGCCCACCTCGTTGATGGTGAACGATAGGTCAACCCATCCTTCTTTTCCATCACGTGCCGCTTCGGGCGGATATTTTGGATCTATACGCACTATTGGCGTTGCATCACCGTCACGCATCATCGCGCCAATGCCGCCTATATTTACGCCAACACTGCCCGTATCGATACCCGGTATATTTATACTAAAGGCATTTGCATCAGGCTCCGCTGCATCAGGCTCTACCATTTCAACTTTAGGCGGCTCCTTAGGCGGAGGTGGTGGTGGTGGTGGCCTGCGCACGCGTGTGTTTAAGTTTTCGTCTGGGTCGGCCATAATAATATCAATAATGGGTGGCGGATCTACTGGCTTACCCGCCACGCCATCGTTTTCAATTAATTTTGCCATCAGCACAAACAGTGAGAAAGCCACCACGCCACCAAGGAATATTGATGCAATAAATCTAATCATTATTAACTCCTTACCGCAATAGCGACTTTGTCAACACCAGCCTGTTTAACCTGATCCATTACTTTGATTACTACACCATGTTTCGCTTTCACGTCTGCCTCTATGTATACGGCATCAGTAGGCTGCTCTAACAATAATTTCTCTACGTTAGGCCTGACTGCTTCTAGCGAAATTTCACGGCGATCAATCCACACTGCACCATCTTCAGTGACCGCAATAAAAATATTCGCATTTTTGAATTTAGTTGCAGTTATGCCTTCAGGTTTGTTTACGTCAATACCGGCTTGCTTAACAAATACTGTTGTTACAATAAAGAATATGAGCATGATAAACACAATGTCGAGCATTGGCGTCATATCAATTGCTGCATCATCTTGAAGTTCTCTAACTTTACGTCCCATAACAACCTCTCTTAATTATGTGGCAAGCTGTCGACTAACTGCTCTTTCAAATTCTTAGCTTTTGCTTCAATGCGTGAGCTTACAAATAATCCAGACAGAGCTGCAACCATTCCTGCCATTGTGGGAATAGTTGCCATCGAAATACCCGCAGCCATCAATCTTGGGTTACCAGTACCTTGGGTGGCCATTGTCTCAAATACGCCAATCATTCCTGTTACAGTACCTAATAACCCTATTAGAGGACACATTGCGACTAAAGTTCTGATTATTATCAGTCTAGCGGTCAAACCGTCAGAGGCTTGTGAAATCCATGCCTCACGAATTCTATGTGCATGCCAAGAGGTAGTGTCAACTCGCGCTTCCCAATCATCAATAATTTTCTTTCTTATTGGTGGAAAAACCGACGTTAAATACCAATAGCGCTCTATCATTAATGCCCACATTAAGAAGAGAGCGCCGGCAACAAAATACAGTACGTCGCCTCCTGCTGACAAGAATTCTCTAACCGTTTCCCATAAGCCTACTAGGAATAACATATTATGCTTTCTCCGACTCTGCATGCGCAGCGATAACGCCTGCAGTCTGCTCGTCAAGTATGTGAACAATCGACTTAGCACGACCTGCAACGATGCTGTGCATCAGTATTAGTGGCAATGCTGCGATTATACCTTGGGCAGTGGTTACAAGTGCCATAGAGATCGAACCCGCCATAATGCGTGGGTCACCCGTTCCAAACAAGGTTATTTGTTGGAACGTCGCAATCATCCCTATAACCGTACCTAGAAGACCTAACAGCGGTGCAATTGCAGCAAATATCTTAATAATATTGACCCCTGCATCTACCCGCGGTAGCTCTTTGAGAATGGCTTCATCGAGTTTTAACTCTAACCCTTCTACATCAGCTTTTTTGTTGGCATTGTAAACAGTTAATATACGCCCTAGTGGGTTGGCATTGGATGGATTGTCGATGTTGTTCATTTGTTTTCTCATTTTGCCACTAACAATCGTTAGCTGAACAATTTTAAAAACACCAATTGATAAACCAATTGCTAACATAACCGTGATTATATAACCAACTAAACCACCTTGATGGTAACGGTCAGACATGGTGGCTTTTTGCTTGAACAAGTTTAGTATCACGCCACGTGATGGGTCAACAAACGTCGGTATAAATCCACTAGTGGCATTTAATAAGTTTTGTGTTGATGCTACCTGGTGCCCGTCCGGCTGGCGACCTAAAGGACGGATAGTCTGTGTGGCTTCATCAAACACTAAATATCCCTGTTCACCAATTAAGTTGAACGTACCCACGCGTAACACTTCTTGAGACGACGAACCACCTGTTAAATCGACTACGTCAGCAGTGAATTTAGATATTTGGCCAGACTCAGTCATTTCAGTTTGCAATGAAATCCATAGCTCTTCTAACTCACGAATGTTAGGAAGGCCCTTAGAGTCTTGTGCCATTTCTTGTAGAAACGACTCACGACCTGGAAATTCAGCACTAACTATAGAAGTTGATATGGTGCCGTATGCATCGGCTGATGCCTGGCGTACTACGCCAAACATTTCACCTAAAGTACCGCTTGCTTGGTCTAACTCAATTTCTTTGTCTATGATGGTTTGTTCGTTTGCGGCAAATTGTGCGCCTAAACGATCACCACGTTGCTCTTCATCTCTTAATTGCCCTTGAGCTCTGCGCAAAAGTGCCTGCTTGTCAGCGCGTGCACTGGTAAATTCTGCCTCACGCTCTTGATTAACACGTGCTTCAGACACACGATCATTTTTAACTTGGTTAAGTAATTCTTGCAAACTAGTTGGTGCCGGTGCTTGTGCACTGGCCATACTCGCCATCAAAGTGATAGAGGCAGTTGCGATAAGCGCTTTTATTGTTGTTTTCATTTACCTTACTCCGCCGCTTTGATTGGTAATTTAATTAAGTCTTCGGGTACTAGACCCCCTGCCATACGGGTTGCTTGAATAACTGAATTGAGATATTCATCGCCTAACTTTTGCCAGCTTCTGGTGTCATTGTCCCAAGCCCAAGCTGTTTGCTGATCAAGCGTTAACGCTAGCAATGCTGTTCTGCCAAGGTTAAAGAACTCAACTGAAATATCTTCACCGTTTACCTGAATATTTCCTTCGTATGCATTAATGCGGGTGCCGTATGCATTTTCAATTGAGTATGCATCAAGCACTAAACGAAACTGCTCAGAAACAGTGACACTTGAGTTACCCATTACGTCACGTAAACGCTGAACACGATCAAGACGCTCTTGCTTATTGATCGGAACGTCTAGGTTAATAAACTTCTCTAAGCTGTCTATCATGCGGCCCATAAGCGGAACAATATTCTGTTTGGTTTCTTCAATTGAGTCTATTTGACGCTGCAAAGAATCCACCACACGCTGTTGGTCGGTAACCAGCCGGGCAACGTAATCATTGTATATTTTAAGATTCTCTGTTTGATCGACAACCGCGCGATAATCAATCAACAGCTCTTGAGATTGCTCAAAAAGACCATTTATCTTTTCTTGAGACTGAGCCGCTGCCACATGGATTTTACGCTGTTCCGTTTGCACTTCTTCTAGCGGACCGGCAAAGGCTATACTTGCTGATGTAAGTGCTAAAGCACCAGCAATGCAAGCTGCGATTTGAGTTCTATTGCTCATTTTGGACATATTCCCAACCATTAAAGTCTGTTGTTAAGGCCACTGTGGGACCTAATAAGGTTTATAGTTATTTATATTTATGCCATTACAAAGTCCGGCACACCTATAAATACTCACAGGATGTTGCATAAATGTCAAGAAACTCGACACCCTTAAACAAAAAAAAGTGTTTATATTTTTCTTGATTTTTAGCTAAAGGTGATTTGTTGTCAATAGTTCATTACCAAGTATCTTGTTAAAACATATTTAGCGTTAACAAATTATTTAGTAAATTGCTTTCGTCGCAGCGCCTTAGCCGATTTTCTTTTGCTTAACCTACGACAAACTACGCTTACACAGCAGTTGCAAAAAAATTCATCAAAATTATCACCGCGCCGTTACACGACTTACACAGCTATATTGGCTTACTCACGCCCGTCAAATGAGAAAACAGATGAAATTAGATGATAATATTCTTTATTATCATGAACATATGGTATTTAAACATATTGTGGAAATGGGGCTGGAAACAGCAAAAGGCTACGACTATTTGGCCGACCTTACCCGTCTAGCTTTGAATCAGCTATCACCACGGTAAATAAGATATGCGCTCGCTGCGGCATTTTACTTACCCAACTCAGAAAGTCAAAAAATGAGGCTCAATGTAATTGGTGCAGTGCAATCCGGTGCAGATTTTTTAGATAAGTTTGACGCTAGCAAGTAAAGAGAAATAAGTGGTGGCAAACCCCAGCCACATCTCGGCACATGAGTCCATTAGTACGGCTGCTCCCTTCCGGGTCTGACCGAGTTCCCAATGTATCATTGCGAGAGAACCAGAGTTTACCATAGAACCTTGAAAAATATTATCAAGGCCGCCGCATTATGCCGAGTTCATGCTGTTTATGCAAGCAGTGACCCTAGTTTTATAAGCCGTAAACGCCTGATTGCACATTATGTATACTAAATTGCTGTTGTGTTTATTGACAAAAAATACTGAGCACTATAAAACGTACATTTTACGCACAGTATTTTTTAACCTTTACTTGTTTAACCAAATCGACTCGCCGCAATTTTATTAGCAACTTGCTGCGTCGGTAAGCCTTGTTCTTGCGCTTGCTCCAATACCGTAACTACAGTATTGCCAATATTGCTAATCTGATGTTTTAACTTTTCATCGCTGCTATCGTCAAGGGTCTGATGATGAATATCGATAATGCCGCCCGCATTTAACACGTAGTCTGGTACATAAGTAATACGTCTATTCATCAATGCTAAATCCATAGTGCTGTTAGCCAGTTGGTTATTGGCAGCGCCCGCTATGATCTTTGCCTTAAACGCTTCTATTGTATTTTCATTTACTGCACCGCCCAGTGCACAAGGGGCAAACACGTCTACATCAAGGCTATGAATAGTTTTATTATCCACTATGGTAGCGCCGAATTCTTCATGCGCAATTAGTAGGTTTTCCTCGAAAAT
This sequence comes from Glaciecola punicea, assembly GCF_001756615.1. NCBI lineage: Bacteria > Pseudomonadati > Pseudomonadota > Gammaproteobacteria > Alteromonadales > Alteromonadaceae > Glaciecola > Glaciecola punicea. The sequence goes on along the minus strand of NZ_LZXY01000012.1, from coordinate 43,563 downwards.
ATCAGAAACGAATATGTGAGCGCCGGCCTGATGAAGGTATTTGGCTAAGCGAAGCCCCACATTTCCAACCCCCTGAATAGCAATAGTTTTACCCTGTAAATCGCTGCCATAAAGATGCTTTACAGCGGCCTTAATACCGCAAAACACGCCGTATGATGTCGATGGGCCTGGATTGCCATCTGGCTGTGTGCCGTCTACTGAGTAGCGCGCTTTATTACCTGACGCGTATTTCGTCTGGCTGGCCATTTGATTAATATCTTGTACGTTTATACCTGAGTCTTCAGCAATAATATAACGACCATTAAAACTATCAACAAAGCGGCCCATTGCCTGCATTAACGCCTCACTCTTATGCTCTCGCGGATTGCCAATGATAACTGCTTTTCCTCCACCTTTCGGTAAATTAGCCATGGCAGCCTTATAAGACATACCACTTGACAGCCTTAACACATCCGTTAGCGCTTCGTCACTTGAGGCATATGGCCACATTCTACAGCCGCCTAAACTGGGGCCTAAATTTGTGTTATGCACAGCGATAATCGCTTTAAGGCCTGTTAATTTATCATGGTGAAATGCAACTTGTTCGTGATTGTCAAAATCAGAGTGTTCAAATAAGGCCATTTTGCTTCTCATTATTTTTACTGTTTCAAGAATCCGCATTGTCTCGGATCTGTTTTCCTCATAGCATCCATTATCACTGCTTTGGTGATCATGATATCTGAAATACCAAAGGATAGGTTTTGCTATTGCACCAGAATGCTAAACGAACATTCACATAATCATATATTTATTTATGATTTATAGGATATTCATCCTATACTAAGGCTATAGGATCCTAACCGTTGTGAGTAACGATTTTTATATACTTAAAATTAACTTAACCTTATTTAAATGATAAACACTATGCAAAAAGAAAATGTGATTATAAAGCTAGATAAATTTGACCGCGAAATACTTCGGGTAATGCAGCGAGATGCGACCGTTTCTATGGCTGAACTTAGCCAGCATGTCGGCTTGTCTCATACACCCTGCTGGCGACGGGTAAAGCGGATGGAGGCCGACGGCATTATTCGCCAAAAAGTCACTTTACTTGACGCCAAGAAACTCAATTTAGGGGTTTCGGTGTTTATTTACGTAACGCTCAAAAATCATGACGGTGATTCACTCACAAAATTCGAGAATGCAGTACAAGACATAAACGAGGTGGTTGAATGTCACACTACCAGCGGCGAAAAGGACTATTTGTTGAAGGTAATTGTGCAAAGTATTGAAGAGTATGAACTGTTACTTAAAACAAAGTTGACAAGTTTGCCACTTGTTGACCATATAAGCTCCACGTTTGCATTAAAGCAAGTGAAAAATACCACCGCGCTGCCTATCTAAACAATCCCTAAATACGCGATATTTAAGGAGCGTCGAGCTGATTCTGTGGCGCGGCGTCGATAAAGGCAGGCAGTTTCTGACAATTGTTATACACTTTATGTATCGTTGGGAACTTGCTCATGTCTACTTCAAATCGTAGCGCATTGTAAACCTGAGGTACTATACATATATCGGCGAGAGTAACATCATAGCCATATGCATATTTTCCTGCTCTTGTGCCCAATCTGCTTTCTATTGCTTCAAAACCTGCGTGTATCACGTCATGTGACCATTTTGTGACAGCGTCACCGTTGGCATTAAACTCACTTTTTAGTTTATTTAACACACGTAAGTTAGACACCGGCTGTATATCGCAACATACATCTTGTGCGATCATTCTTATGCGTGCCCGGTCCAAGCTGTGCTGAGGTAAAAATGGCGATTCACTTGGATATTTTTCATCCAAATACTCAATTATAGCCAGAGATTGATTCAGTATAACATCTTCATTTTCATCAACAAATGTCGGCACCAACATAGACGGATTCAAGCCTTTGTATGCATCGCCTTTTTGTTCACCACCGCTATTAACAAGATGCACAGGGACATACTCGTATTCCAATTGTTTTAAATTAAGCGCAATTCTTACGCGATAGCTAGCAGAAGAACGCCAATAACTATATAACTTTATATTCATGTTAAATGTCTCAATTGATTTCCTTCCTTCAGTATCACATAAAGCAGGTGCAGGTGCACCTACCCTTAACTACTACTGCATTTTAACCGAGTGTTTACTAATACCATATTCTCTAAGCTTGTTAGCAATGGCGGTATGACTCAAACCTAGTTTTCGCGCTAATTGACGAGTACTTGGGTAAGAAGGATAGAGCCGTTTGAGCATATCCCGCTCAAAACGTTTTACTTCCTGCTCAAGTGTGCCATCGAAGTTTTCATCGATATAAGTCACGCTTGCTGTACAGCTAGGTAATTGAATAGCTTCCTTTGTGATTTCATTGCCGTCTATGAGAGAAATCGCTCTGTAAAGTGCATTTTTTAGCTGTCTTATATTGCCGGGCCAAGGATATGACTCTAAATACTCTATACAAGGTTTACTCAGCTTGGGCGCCTGTATACTCAATTTTTTACTGTGTTGAAGCACAATACTGTTTGCAAGTGGAATAATATCGGCCTTCCTTTCACGCAAAGATGGCACAACTAAACCCAATACGTTTAGGCGATAGTATAAATCTTCTCTGAATGTACCGTCTTGAACGCACTGTGATAGATCCTTACAGCTTGTACAAATAATACGGCAGTCTATATACTTAACCCGACTGTCTCCAAGTTGATGATAAGTGCCATATTCTAACACTCGCAGTAGCTTCGCCTGCAGGGATACCGACATTTCAGACACTTCATCAAATAATATGGAACCGCCTGCGGCCTGTTCAAACAGTCCCGCTTTACCTTCTGATTCTTCTGCTGAACCCACAGCATAGCCAAAGAGTTCGGTTTCAGCGGCCTCGTCGGGCAAAGAGGCACAATTTAAAGTCACAAACTCACCGTCTGAACGCCTGCTATTATCGTGGCAGGCTTTTGCTATTTGTTCTTTGCCGGTGCCAGTGTCACCCGTGATTAAAATATTGCCGTCTAAGTCAGACATACGCTTAGCTTCTCTGACTACCCGTTTCATAGCGGTAGAATTTGCTTCAAAATTATCAAAGCTCCCCGAGTCAGGTTTTCTAAACGCATTGATTTGAGCGCCTAATCTTACTTCGGATTTTAAGGTTACAACAGCCCCTGCGAGTATATTTTTACCATTGTCAGGAATGTTAACAGGCAACAAATCAGCAATATAGTCTTGCTGGATAAATTGCACTTTGTGCGTTTGCGGGCTGACAGATTTAGAATGTAGCCATTTGGTAAAGTTAAAGCCTTCGATTAGATCATCGATATTGAGCTCTCGAATTTCATCTGCCGACATTTCTAAGGTGGAAGCCACTACATCGTTATATAAAATTATTTTGCCGTTGGCATCTGTTGAAAAAACGGGGTCAGGCAATGTCTCAAGCAAGGTTCGCAGCTGATTACGCTCACGCTGAATGGGCATGAATGGGGTGGTTCGCACATCTACAATGCCTTCTACTCGGCGTAGTTTTAACATGAGATTTTGAAAATTTGAAAACTCTATGGTGGGGAAATCCAAAAATAGCTTTCCCAATTCATCTATTTCTATTCCGCGTAAGTCTATTTCGTACTCGTTGAGCACGTCTAGTACATCTTGCGTGATCCCTGTTCTATCTTCGCAGCTAATTTCCAAACGCATAACTGATATCTCCTAGTACGCATGTAAACATATAATTACTTGTATGTTCATGTTTACGAGGAACTCGATAAGCAGATCAAGAAAGAGCGCTGCTAAAGCGCATTATTACTAAACTTTAATGTTTGTTTAAAAGCCTGTAACGCAGCTGTCACAAGCTTTTCACAAAAAGCACGCCGCTCTAACTTATAGCCGGTTGAACACTTACTTTAGGAGCAAATTTAGGCGTAAATAAACCAAGCTTTTTCGCCTCTTCTACCAGCGCCATCAAGTCCATATTGGCCATCTCGTCTAAATCGTTGGCTTGCTCAAGCACGTAATAGATAGGCTGCATTATATCAATTCTATAAGGCGTGCGCATAGCGTCTAAAGGCGTAAGCGGCTGCCTAATGGGTGAGTCAGATTCAAGTGCATGTATGGTTTCACCCGGAGAAGATAGAATACCACCGCCATATATTTGCAAACCCTCAGGGGTACTTAGTAAACCAAACTCTACCGTGAACCAATATAAACGCGCTAAAAACACTCTATCTTCTTTACTCGCTGCCAAGCCAAGCTGACCGTAGGTATGCGTGAAATGCGCAAATGCAGGATTAGTCAATAAGGGGCAGTGACCAAAAATTTCATGAAAAACGTCAGGCTCCTGCAGATAGTCAAATTCCTCTTCACTACGGATAAACGTAGCCACTGGAAACTGTTTGTTAGCCAGTAAGGTGAAGAACTCAGTAAAGTTAATCAGCGACGGTACCGGCGCTGTGCGCCAGCCTGTTGTAGCTAGAAGCACTTTGTCTATATCTTTGAGCTGTGGGATCTCATTAGCTGTCATGCCCAATAAATCAACGCCGTGCATATATTGTTTACATGCTCTGCCCTGAAGAAGTTTCATTTGACGATCGTATAAACTCTGCCAGCGCTGGTTTTCTTCTTTGGACCAATGAATAATACCGTTATTATCGGCCTGTTTGGAAATATATTTTGATTGCGTTGACATAGCCTAAGCACACGCCCTTTTTGCAGAATAATGTGTCCTAGGTATATATCAATAAGGGGGAAAGGGCCTATATATTTGGCGTTACTACAACTGGTATTACCACGTGTTATTGTAAGTAATTAAATACAAAGCGCGCAGCAATGCTTAAAGTCGGTTTATTTCACGGTTAATCTCAAACTCTTTAGACGTGACATAACTTTCTAGCCTTCTGAGTTTATTTTCGACGTTCTCATACTGCTGCTTTATATCAATAAACGCTTGACGAGGAGGCACCCCAGACTGCCACACTTTTGATTTCACTTCGACTTTATGGTAATCGTCAAAGGGAGAATTTTTAAAACCTTTGCCGTCATAAGTGCTCGTATTTGAGCTTTGCTGAGCATTTACAAAACCTTTATGGCTAGATGTATGCGATTTTGCCCCTGATTTATCTTCTAAAATCAGCCATAACGCTATATAGCCTACTAACACAAATGGTCCTGCTAACAATAAGAAAGCAGTTATGGTCAGAATTCTTACTAACCACGCTTCCATGCCAAAGTAGTCGGCTACCCCTGCACATACACCGCCTATTTTACCATTGCGTTTGTTTCTTAATAGTTCGCCGCGTTTCATGCTCTATTCCTCCAATTTGGGGCCTCGGCATCTAAAATACTTTCGAGGGTTTGAATTCTATCTGCCATAAGTTCAGCCTTTTCAGCTAAGTTCTGCAATGAACGAAGCTCAGTCTCAGATAAGCCTTGGCTGACTTGCTTTTTGCTGCGGTAATGTAATATTAGCCAAATGGGGGCGACGAATATCATAAACACTACAAGAGTTACACCTGTTAATGTAAAAAAACTTCCCACTATCATTCTCCTTCCTTCGTTTTGATAAGGCTATGCGTTAAGCTTGCATGCATGAATTTTTTTCTTCAAACATGCTGGCAATAATAACCTTATGCTTTGTTAGCCTGACTTACATCAGATACGCCCGAGGCCTTCGCTTTATTAGCACTCATTCGTTGCTTAAGAGCGGCCAATTCGTCATCAATTTTGCTGTCGGCTTCAAGACGTGCTATTTCGTCTTTTAAAGAGCGCGTGCCTACATCATAAGCTTCTACCTGCGACTCTAAGTCACCAATTTTGCGTTCAAACTGCTCAAAACGTCCCATTGCGTCATCAACTGTGCTTGAGTCAAGGCGCTTTTTGACCTCCAACCGAGAACTTACTGTTTTTTGACGCATAATTATGGTCTTTTGACGACTTTTTGCATCCGCTAGTTTATCTTGAAGCTGACCAGTTTCGGTCTGCAGTTTACTTAGCTCACTATCAATCAACCCTAGTTCATTATTTAAGGTAACTGCTGCTTCAGCCGCTTTCTTACGCTCTTGCAAAGCCGCTCTGGCTAAATCTTCGCGCTCTTTGCTTAAGGCGAGTTCTGCCTTAGCTTCCCAGTCAGCTGCTTGGCTTTCATATTTGTTGATTTGATGCACTACATCTTTTTTGTTAGCAATGGTCTTTGCCGATGCAGAGCGCACTTCTACCAAGGTATCTTCCATCTCTTGAATGATTAAGCGTACCATTTTTTCTGGATCTTCAGCTTTATCTAATATAGCGTTGATATTCGAATTGATGATATCAGTAAAACGTGAAAAAATTCCCATGGTGCAATACCTCTTTAGTTGATGCTTAAAATAACAATTCGCGATAAATCACAATTTGGTATCATGTCTTGTCTATTTAGTGCTTATACAATATGCTTGCCAACTTACTAAAAACCAGTAAATATATGATTTAGTTACATAATATTATTTTTAGAATTTAACAGGCAATTCTCTAACTTTTAAAGTACACTAAGTTTTAGTTATTTTGACCAAAATACTTAGGCTTTATTATGAGCATGTTCAAACAAAACGATAATTTGATTGGCCAAGCCAATAGCTTTTTAGAAATACTCGAACAAACCTCCATGGTGGCTCCCTTAGACAAACCTGTATTGGTAATAGGCGAGCGCGGCACAGGCAAAGAACTCATTGCTGCTAGGCTGCACTTTTTGTCAAAGCGCTGGGAACAAAATTACGTAAAATTAAACTGCGCAGCCTTAAACGACAATTTGCTTGAGTCCGAGCTATTTGGTCATGAAGCCGGCGCATTTTCTGGCGCTAGCAAACGCAGAGAAGGCCGCTTTGAATATGCTGACCAAGGCACTTTGTTTTTAGATGAACTAGCCAATACTTCTACCTTAATTCAAGAAAAGCTGCTTCGCGTAATAGAATACGGTGAATTTGAACGGGTGGGCGGCTCACGCCCAGTAAAAGTAGATGTGAGAATAATCGCTGCCACCAATGAAGACCTGCCTTCCTTAGCCCAAGCAGGTGACTTTAGGGCCGACCTTCTAGACCGCTTAGCCTTTGATGTCATCACCATTCCGCCGCTGCGCGAGAGAAAAGCCGATATTATGATGTTAGCAGAGCACTTCGCTATCAATATGGCAAGGGAGCTCGAACTCGAGCTGTTTGCAGGCTTTAGTAAAAAATCTCGCGACCTTTTACTTGATTACAATTGGCCAGGCAACATACGAGAATTAAAAAACGTGGTTGAACGAGCGGTGTATAGAACACCGCCCAACGTACCCGTGCATGATATAATATTGGACCCTTTTGATTCTAAATTTCGTCCTTCATCGCGCGCTAAGTCTGCCACAACAAATGCCGCAGCAACACAGGATCTTATGCCCAAAAAACCTAAGGCAAGCGCCGATATTGTTGCTGCAACGGACCTTTTTAAAGGTATTTTTCCTGCTAATGACTTTGAGTTTCCGGTAGATTTGAAACAAACTTCTCAAGACTATGAAATTAGTATGCTGCAGCAGGCACTTAAAGATTCGCAATATAATCAAAAAAAGACTGCAGAAAAATTGTCGCTGACATATCATCAGCTAAGAGGGTACTTGAAAAAGTATAATCTACTTGAGAATACTGAGTCAATGTAATGTCTGGCAAGGGTGGTTTATTACATGAGCGTATTAATAGCATGACTATTTGCGGGGATCGCGGCTTTAATATCAGCAATTTCGGCGATTGCACAAGCCGGTTTATGAGGTATTTGTGCCGCGTACTGTGCGCTATTTTTTTATTAGCAGGCTGTGGTAAACAAAGTAATATAAACGATGACGCCATTACTTTTTGTTCGGAGAGTAACCCCACTTATTTTAATCCCCAGCTTGATACTTCAAGTACAACCGCCGACGCGTCTGCTCATCAGCTATACGATCGCCTACTGGAATTTAATCCCACAGATGGACGCATTGAGCGAGGTCTTGCTAGCAGTTGGCTAGTGAGTAACGATGGTTTAACCTACACTTTTCAACTACAGCGCGACGTCGCTTTTCATCAAACTGACTACTTTACACCAACGCGCACCTTCAATGCAGACGACGTTATCTTTAGTATTAACAGATGGCGCCTAGCGTCACACCCCTACCACGAAGTAAGCGGTGGCATCTACCCCTATTTTGATAGCCTGGGTTTAGATAAAACCATTAAAGATGTAAAACGCATCAATGGCTACAGAGTTGAAATTACTTTATACACACCCGACAGTGCATTTTTGGCCAACTTAGCCACCGACTTTTCAGTTATCTTGTCGCAGGAGTACGCGCAAAACTTACTCGAAATTGGCACGCCCAGTAAAATTGATTATTATCCAATAGGCACCGGCCCTTTTAAATTTTCCGTATATAAACAAAATCAATACATACGGTATATCCGCCACCCCGATTATTTTCTGCCAACCACAGGGGCTGAACACCTTATTTTTGATATAACACCTAAACCGTCTTTACGTATGGCTAAATTGATTACCGGTGAATGCGATGCCATTGCATTCACCTCACAGAGCGACCTAGCCGTTATAAGCGAGCGAGACGACTTAACCCTGTTGGAAAAACCCGGCCTAAACATCGGCTTTTGGGCCTTTAATACTAGCAAAGCCCCTTTTGATGATCCCAAGGTTCGCAGAGCATTGGTGCTAGCGGTCGACAAAACATCCTTACTAGAAGCGGTCTTTCTAGGTCAAGCCACGCGGGCAAAGAGTCTTATACCGTCGGCGTCGTGGGCTTATCAAAGCGACGCCCCAGAGCTTGGATATAACCCCGTGCGAGCCCGAGAATTGTTAGATGAAGCTGGATTACCAGACAGTTTTACCATGGACATATGGGCTATGCCGGTACAGCGAGCTTATAACCCTAATGCGATGAAAATGGCGCAGCTCATCAAAAGTTACTTGAACGAAATTGGCATCACCTTAAATATTATCAGCTATGACTGGAACATATTTAGAGAAAACCTAACCTTAGGCATGCACGACAGTGTGTTAATAGGCTGGAATGCAGACAACGGCGACCCCGATAACTTTTATCGCCCCTTGCTAACCTGCGATGCTATACCCTCTGGCACCAATCGTGCCATGTGGTGTAATAAAGACTTTGACGCACTAGTACAGCAGGCCTTATTGACCGACAACTTTGAAAAACGTAAACAAATATACAAGCAAGCCAACGAACTGTTGTTTGCACAAATGCCGCTAATGCCTATTGCCCATGCTTATCAATACCAAGCCTTACGCAGTGATATAACCGGCATGGAAATTAACCCATTTGGCGGCATTGGCTTTGACAATGTAGAGCGCATGCCATGATAAAGCTCTTCATTCGCTACATTAATTTAATGGTGATAACCATATTTGCTTTAGTTTTACTCTCGTTTATGCTGCCTTTCTTTTTCCCGGGCGATTTACTCACCAATATTTCTGGCATTACCCCACAAAGCCTTGAGCAAAGACAAGCTTTGGAGAAAGCGTTTGCGTTAAATGAAAGTATTTTTGTTCAGTTTCAAGTATACCTTTCTAACTTTTTTGCAGGCGACTGGGGCGTTAGCAGCGTATCGCAGCTAAATTTATATGACGAAATAGCTTACGCTTTTCCAGCGACTTTGGAACTAATGCTATACGCTCTTTTTGTGGCCACTTTTGTGGGTATTCCGGTAGGCTTTTTATCAGGGTTAAAACACCATAATCCAGCCGATATGGGCGTAGTGACGTTTAGCATTGTGGGCTATTCCTTTCCTGTATTTTGGCTCGCGCTGGTATTTATCACTCTGTTTTGCCTGCAGCTTGAATGGCTGCCCATGAGTGGAAGAATCGATTTATTGTTTGAAGTTAAACATATCACGGGCTTCGTGTTTATAGACATTATACTGTCAGATTTGAACAATACAAAAGAGGCCATAGAAAATGCGTTTCGCCACGCGATACTGCCCACTTTGTCGATATCGATTGTGACCACTTGTTTGTTTATTCGCTTTACCCGCCGCTCTATAATGGATGTTATGCAAAAAGGCTACATAATTGCAGCAAAATCGCGCGGGTTTACACAATGGCAAATTTTCATCAAACACAGCTTTAAAAACGCCTTAATTCCCATATTGCCTATATTAGCGCTGCAAATTTCAACATTAGTCACAAACGCAATGATTGTAGAAACGATATTTTCTTGGCCTGGAATAGGTAACTGGCTCATTCAGGCGATTTATCAACAAGATTATCCGGCTATTCGCGCCGGTATGTTGGTGGTGGCGTTATTTGTGTTAACGTTAACCATTACTCTTGAATTCATTACTCGAGCCATCGACCCAACTAAGGACGAAACAGCCCGTGCAGCGGTTTGATTTATACCAAGAAGAGTATCATGCTTCACCGCTTGAAAACGTGTGGATAGAGTTTAAGCGCAGCCATTTGGCCGTAGTTGGCTTGATTTTTATTATCATATTTTTGCTGATCACGGTGCTGGTGCCTATCGTGGCACCATATAACCCTGATCTTCAAAACACCAATGCATTATTGCTGCCGCCGGCGTGGGAAGCCAGCGGTTCTGTTTCCCATTTGCTTGGGACAGACGCGCTTGGGCGCGATGTATTTTCACGTTTACTGTATGGCATTCGGGTAACCTTGGGCAGCAGCTTATTTATTGTGTTTGTGGCCATGATTATTGGTGTAGGCGTTGGCGCATTGGCGGGTTTATTAAGGGGTGTGCGTTCAAGCATAGTGAATCACCTATTTGACTCTATAATGTCTATTCCCACCTTACTAATCGCTATAATAGTCGTGGCTATAATGGGCACTGGTTTGTACAACAGCATGTTTGCTATTACGCTTGCACTTATTCCCCAATTTATTCACCAAACCCGAAGCTTTGTGAAAGAAGAACTTAGCAAAGACTATGTATTATTAGACAAACTGGACGGCGCCGGCTCAGTGCGCATCTTTTTCACCTCTATTTTACCGGGCATGTTTGAACTAATTGTTATACAGGCCACCATTGCGTTATCAATCGCTATTTTGGACATTTCAGCCTTAGGATTCTTGTCATTAGGTGCCCAAAACCCTACGATTGAACTGGGCCAAATGCTGTCACAAAGCCTTAATGCCGCTTACGTAGCGCCTTGGCTGATTGCCCTGCCCGGCTTGGTTATTTTTATGATGGTGCTATCGGTGAATATTGTGGGTGAAGGCCTGCGCAGCGCGCTACGAAATAGGTTTAAACACTAATGGCCTTACTTGACATCAAAAACCTCACGCTTTATCTAGACGGGCCAGGCGAAACAATCAAGGCGCTTGAAAAGGTCACCTTCACGCTACAAGAAGGTGAAATAAAAGCACTGGTGGGCGAGTCGGGTTCAGGCAAAACCTTGGTGGTAAAAGCTATTATTGGCGCCCTGCCCGAACATTGGCGAGTAAAAGCTGACCGTTTAACCTACAAAGGCCAAGACTTGCTGAAAATGAATTACGAGCAGCGCCGGCAAATAATGCGCCGCGAAATTGCAGTAGTTTTTCAAGAGCCCACCTCCTCACTCGACCCGTCTGTGAAATTAGGCGAGCAGATACAAGAGAGTATTCCCGATGAGTTTGTCACTAAAAAGTGGTTTTGGGAGCGCAACAAGCAGCGAAAAGAAATAGCCACTGGTCTACTGCATAAAGTGGGCATAAGAGAGCATGATCGCTGGATGAACTCCTATCCCTATCAATTACCGGCCGATGTAAGCCAAAAAATAATGATTGCCATGGCGCTTGCGTCAGAGCCGCGTATTTTAATTGCCGATGACTCAACCCGCGGTATGGAAAGTACCACCAAAACGCAAGTGCTAAAGCTATTGTTAAAACTCAACAAAACGAAAAATTTGTCTATTTTATTTGTGAGTCATGACCTACTCGCTATTACCACTATTGCAGACACCATAACCGTACTTTACTGCGGACAGACGGTTGAGTCGGGTAAGGTAAAATCTTTATTAAAACGCCCGCTTCATCCCTATACAAAAGCACTTTTAGACAGCGTGCCAAGCTTTCAAAGCGCCTTGAAAACAAAATCCCCCTTAACAGCCTTAAGCGGCACAATTCCCAGCCTGCAGCATTTGCCAGCAGGCTGTCGCTTAGGACCACGCTGTCCTAACGCACGAAAAAAATGTGTACAGGTACCTATAATGCGCAGCATTCAAGGCCATAATTATAGCTGCCATTATCCACTGCACTTACCAAAAGCTGGCAAGAAGGACCCTACAGACGACAAGTTCGGTGAGCAGGACCCGATAAAGTTCAACCTTATTAATCCTGCTTTAGAAGAGGATAGCGCCGATGACTAAGATACTCTGCGTCAAAGATCTTAGCTATACCAACAGCAGGAAAACAGGCTTGTTTTCAGCACCGCGCACCTTTGTGCTTGGCCCTATTAGCTTTGACATGGTGAAAGGCGAAACCATTGCCATTATAGGCAACAACGGCGCAGGAAAAAGCTTAACGGCAAAAGTATTGGCCGGCGCTATACGCCCAAGCTCAGGCAGTATTACCTTCATTACCGATGAAACAAGCCAGCAAAGCTCACATTCACACCCCATACGCATGATACTGCAGCACAGCAGCAGCGCCATGAATCCCGCGTTGTCTTTAGGCAGCGTGCTGCACAATACGCTAAAACTCAATACCCGTTTGGATGAAGCCCAGCGCCAAGAAAAAATTAAAGAAACGCTTAAGCTCGTTGGGCTATTACGCGACCATTATTATTATTATAGCCATATGATGTCGGACGGGCAGCAGCAGCGCGCCGCCCTCGCCCGCGCCCTCATCCTTGACCCCAAAATTATAGTTGCCGACGAACCCTTTGCCGCGCTTGACCCTTCGGTTCGTTCGCAAACCGTTAATCTTATTTTGAAGCTGCAGCATGAGCTTGGCTTAGGTTTTGTGTTTATATCGCATAATATTGGCATAGTGCGTCATATAAGTGACAGGGTGCTGGTGATGGATAAAGGGCAAATTATTGAGGCGGGTAGAACCGAGGAGGTGCTTGCTGATCCCAAAGAGGTGTTAACGCAGAAGTTGGTGCAGTCGCATTTTAGTTTGGTGGAGCGGCATGCGAGTTTAGTGTAATCTCAGCCCACAACATAGCAAATATATTATCATTTCTATCAATCATGGGAGCCTGATAGCCCTTTAGACATCCGTCTATAAATGTTTCAGTTAATGTTTGCATAATCAAGCCTGCTTGCACAAAACGCATTTTTATTAATCACTTATCGGTCGCAAACGTAAATACTTTATTTCATGTACTATTTCGTCAAGCTAACCCACCAGAGCCAACAATATCCCTGCGGCAACCGCGCTCCCCAACACTCCGGCAACATTTGGCCCCATAGCATGCATCAGCAGGAAGTTATGCGGATTTGCCTCTAGGCCAACTTTGTTCACCACACGTGCCGCCATAGGCACCGCAGAAACGCCAGCAGCACCTATTAACGGGTTTATGGTTTCCTTGCTGAATTTGTTCATAACTTTAGCCATCAACACCCCAGCAGCAGTGCCAATTGAAAAAGCCACCGCGCCAAGCGCCAAGATCCCTAGGGTCTCTACCGTCAAAAAAGCTTCAGACGATAGTTTAGAACCCACGCCTAAGCCTAAGAATATGGTTACGGTGTTAATAAGTGAATTTTGCACGGTGTAGCTTAAGCGTTCTACCACGCCGCTTTCTTTGAGTAAGTTACCAAAACAAAACATACCAACTAAGGGCGTAGCGGTGGGTAAAAGTATTAACGTTAATATTAGCACCGCGATAGGAAATAAGATCTTCTCTCTTTGCGATACCACACGCAACTGCTTCATTTCTAACTTACGTTCTTCAGGGGTAGTCAGTGCTTTCATAATCGGCGGCTGAATAATAGGCACTAATGCCATATAAGAATAAGCAGCAACAGCAATAGCGCCTAATAACTCTGGCGCGAGCTTTGAGGCTAGAAATATAGCAGTAGGTCCATCGGCCCCGCCGATTATAGCAATAGCTGAGGCGTCTTGAAGGGTAAAATTAAAGCCCGGTAGGCCGTTTAACAAAATAGCCCCAAACAATGTCGCAAATATACCAAACTGCGCCGCAGCGCCTAACAAGAGCATTCGAGGATTAGCGATAAGCGCGCTAAAGTCGGTCATTGCGCCAACACCCATGAATATGAGCAGTGGAAATACGCCTGTATCTACCCCTATATAATAAATATAATGAAGTATACCACCTACTTCGCTAAACCCCGCTAATGGAATGTTTGTTAACACCGCGCCAAAGCCAATGGGCAGTAATAACAGCGGCTCAAATTTTTTCACAATGGCAAGGTATAATAAACCAAGACCCACCAGCATCATGATAATTTGGCCTATTTCAAAGTGCGGCAAGGATGTGCTTTGCCACAACATAGCTAGCTTTTCCATATTAGCCTACCAACATCATAGTTTGGCCTACCTGCACAGCGTCGCCTTCTTTTACGCTTATGTGGGTCACGGTGCCGCTAACGGTGCTGCGCACTTCGGTTTCCATCTTCATGGCTTCGAGTATTAAAATTACGTCACCTTCCTCTATGAGCTGCCCATCATCTACTATTACTTTAAATATGTTGCCTGAAAGGGGTGCTTTTATATCGGTACTGTTGGCACTATGAGAGGATGTTTGCGCTGCGCTGTGCGAAAGCTCATTGGTGGGAGTAGATAAATGCTTGCGTGAAACATGCGTTAATTCGCCACCGGCTGCCACCTCTACATGGTAAACCTTGCCGTCTACTTTCACCGCGTAGCTCGCAGCGTCAGACGCAAATGGCGCAATGTCTTGGCCGCTAAGCGCCTCTGGTTCGTTTGATGGCGCAGGTTCAAATGCAGATGGGTTATCGCGGTTTTCAATAAACTTTAAGCCAATTTGAGGAAACAAAGCATAGGTAAGTACATCGTCAATACTGTCACTGGCTAAACGTAGGTTTTTCTCTTTGGCAATAACGCTCAGCCCGGCTTCTAAATCATGCAGTTCGCCCGGGATGTTGTCGGCTGGACGACAGGTAATCGGCTCAGCGCCTTCGAGTACTCTAGCCTGCAGCTCTTTATTTACCGGTGCAGCGGTTGCGCCATATTCGCCTCTTAACACGCCGGCAGTTTCTTTGGTAATAGATTTATAGCGCTCACCTGTTAATACATTAATGACCGCTTGGGTGCCTACAATTTGTGAGGTAGGTGTGACTAATGGAATAAAACCAAGATCTTCACGCACGCGCGGGATTTCAAGCAACACTTCATCAAATTTATCTTCGCCACCCTGCTCTTTTAACTGGCTTTCCATATTCGTTAGCATGCCGCCTGGTACCTGCGCGGTTAAAATGCGCGCGTCTACGCCTTTTAGGCTGCCCTCGAATTTGGCGTATTTACGGCGTACACCCCTAAAATAGGCTGCAGCTTCAGCCATAAGCGGCTTGTCTAAGCCTGTATCACGAGCAGTGCCCTCTACAATAGAGGCTATGGTCTCTGTGGGGGTGTGGCCGTAAGTCATGCTCATTGAGCTAATGGCGGTGTCGAGCATATCTATGCCGGCGTCTATTGCCTTTTGGTAAGTGGCAGTGCTTAGCCCGGTTGTGGCATGACACTGCATGGCAATAGGCACTTTTATGGTGGCCTTAAGCTCAGTAATGAGTTCTTCGCAGTCGTAAGGTTTGAGCAAGCCTGCCATGTCTTTTATGCATATTGAATCAACGCCTAAGTCTTCAACTTGTTTAGCCATGTCTAGCCAAAACTGTAGGGTGTGCACCGGGCTTATGGTGTAAGCCAGTGTGCCTTGCGCGTGTGCGCCCACATCTTTAGTGGCTTTTATCGCAGTGGTTAAATTGCGCACATCGTTCATGGCGTCGAATATTCTAAATACGTCTACGCCGTTTTTGTGCGCGCGCTCTACAAACTTGATGACGACGTCGTCGGCGTAATGGCGGTAACCTAGCAAATTTTGACCGCGCAATAGCATCTGCTGCTTGGTGTTAGGCATTGCTTTTTTAATGGCGCGAATGCGCTCCCAAGGATCTTCGCCTAAATAGCGGATGCAGGCATCAAAAGTAGCCCCACCCCACGACTCCATCGACCAATACCCTACTTTGTCTAGGGTTTGGGCAATGGGCAGCATGTCATCTAAGCGCAAACGAGTGGCAAGTAAAGACTGATGAGCATCACGAAATGCAAGCTCGGTAATTTTCAACGTTGTAGACATCAACACTTCCCTTTTTAGTAAATTTTATAACGGTGGCCAAAACATTATTATTTTTATATTAGCCTTTACGCCTGTGTGCATTTACCGCCGCAGTAATAACCGTGACAATGCTTGGGTCTACTGTCGTTTCAGTTGTATTATTTTTATTCTGCTGGGTGTATTTTGGTTTTTTGTGATGTGAAACTGCTTCAGGCTCCGGAAATACTCTAGCAAACCATGCAATGCTGTGTATGCCGCCAATAAGCAGGGTTAAAAAGGCAAATACTACGCTCATGCCTACTGCAAATAATACTGCTGCTTGTGCTAATTGATCCGTCATCATAAGTTATGCTCCTATATTTAAGGTTACGAATGCTAGGCTACCTTTATGAATACTTATTAACGCGATGAGCCCACCAAACTTGATAATTATACATACCTCTGCGCAGCTTCACTTTGCGGGTCTAGGCCATGCGAATTTAAGCTCTGCTCGTCTACGCTGTTATGTTTTACGCATATAGTTTACACAGCTGTACTATATGAAGTTCAATGAACATTGAATATCACGAGAATTGCTAAAAAACAACGAAAAAACTTTATAAACATACGGCAAATCAAGTTTATTATGCAGTTATCCATAAAGTTAACAACACTCAATGCCTTAACAGCATTAAATCACAGGCACAAAAAAACCACCCGGAGGTGGTCTATAATGATTGGCGCGTGCGGAAGGATTCGAACCTCCGACCGCCTGGTTCGTAGCCAGGTACTCTATCCAGCTGAGCTACGCACGCGCAAAAATGGTACAACTTAAAATCTTTTACTCTGCACCTTCATGTACAGACCCATGTGTTAAAAAAATTGGCGCGTGCGGAAGGATTCGAACCTCCGACCGCCTGGTTCGTAGCCAGGTACTCTATCCAGCTGAGCTACGCACGCGCAAAATCTATACAACAAATAATGGCGGAGAGGGAGGGATTCGAACCCTCGATAGAGCTATAAACTCTATACTCCCTTAGCAGGGGAGCGCCTTCAGCCACTCGGCCACCTCTCCGATTTGTGGAGCGCAAGTTTACTGATACAGCGCGGTAAGTCAATGCTTTTTTGGCTAGAAAATATTGATTGATACAAATTTAAGCAGTTCGGTAAACATTTAGTGACTAAAACGCAAAAGCTCGGCGTTAACCGAGCTTTTTTCACACAAATCACCTTAGACCTCGGGAACGTTGCCGTTTCCTTTTTCAGCCTGAATGCGCATATAAATTTCTTCACGGTGCACAGATACGTCTTTCGGTGCATTTACTCCAATACGGACCTGATTCCCCTTAACACCCAAAACAGTAACCGTAACGTTGTCACCAATCATAAGGGTTTCGCCAACGCGGCGTGTAAGAATTAGCATGTCTTGCTCCTATTAATTATAACTTTTTTATTGTTCGCCATACCTTGGCGATTCAATGCGGCGCTTTTAAGCGCATGTTTTGCATATTTGCAATGAACGTTTGCTCGGTACGAAGCTCAGGCACAACAGATTCCATCTCACCAACCCATACTATTAAATAGTAGAAAATATGTTGTAGGGATCACACTTCTTTCAATATTAACGCCTTCATTCTAGCAATATCAGGTAGTTACCGCCAGCACCTGACCCGATGCTTATTACAATAGCGCAGTGTGGGTATTTCACAACGTTTTTATGTTTTTTCTAACATTAATTGTCTAAATTGTCACGTAACCAAGCCTCAACAGACGCTAATGCAGAGTCTAATGCCTCAACCTGCGTGCCTCCAGCTTGCGCCATATCGGGTCTACCACCACCCTTACCGCCAACTTGCTGCGCTAAGAAGCTTACTAGCTTACCTGCATGCACTTGCTTGGTTAAGTCCTTAGTTACGCCAGCAATTATGTTCACTTTACCATCGGCCTGTAGCCCTAACACAATGACACCCGATTTCATCTGCACTTTCAAATCGTCCATCATGCTTCGTAATGAAGTAGAGTCCGTATTCTCAAGTTTGTTCACTAATAAATTAATGCCCTTTACGCTCACGCTGCTTTTAACTAAGTCTTTAGATTTTTGTCCAGATAACTGTTGCTTTAACTGGTTTAATTCTTTGTCACTTTGCTTCAATTGCGCCAGGACTTGCTGCGTTTTTTTCACTAAACTTGCTTTGTCAGACTTCAGCAAGCCTGCAATAGTGAACAGACTGTCTGCATCGCTATGCAAATAATCCAAGGCAGCCTGCCCGGTAATGGCTTCTATACGGCGCACTCCTGAGGAAATACCGCCTTCTGACACAATTCTAAATAAGCCAATGTCGCCGGTGCGCCCAACGTGCGTGCCGCCACACAGCTCGGTAGAAAAATCACCCATTTGTACCACTCTTACTTCATCGTCGTACTTTTCTCCAAATAAGGCCATTGCGCCTGCCTGTTTTGCTTGCTCAAGCTCCATCAGTTTTGTACTTAGTGCATGGTTAGCCCTAATTTGCTGATTTACACTGTTCTCTATTGCCACTACCTTAGTGACGCTGATACCTTCAAAATGAGAGAAATCAAAGCGAAGTTTGTCAGCGTCTACCAATGAACCTTTTTGCGTAACGTGTTCCCCTAAAATATTGCGCAGCGCGGCATGTAATAAATGCGTCGCGCTGTGGTTAAGCTTTATTGCCTCGCGACGAGCATAGTCGACCGTAACCATAACCGTATCGCCCACTTTTAGCGTGCTGTCAACGCTGTCTTTAAGCGATACTTTATGCACAAAGGCGGTACCTACTTTTTGTGTATCAAGTATATTCACGCTAACATTGGCAAAACCAAGCGTACCCGTGTCGCCGGTTTGACCGCCAGACTCCGCATAAAAAGGCGTAGTATCAAGCACTACCAGCACATCACCTGATGCTGCCTCTTGTACAGACACTTGATCAACAAGTAGCGCGGTTACTGTGGCACTTGCGCTTAGCTCGCCATAACCCGTAAACATCGTTTCATGATCAAGTTTTATAATGTTATTGTAGTCGGCACTAAACTTGCTGGCCGACTGCGCTAAGGCCTTTTGTGCCTGCATAGACAGGTTAAAGCCCGCTTCATCTATCGTAAAATCTTGTTCGCGTGCTACATCATTGGTTAAATCGGCGGGGAAGCCGAAGGTATCATACAGTTTAAAGACTAACTCGCCCGGCACTACTTTGGTGGTGAGCTTAGCTAAGGAATCATTTAAAATACCCATGCCGCGCTCTAGCGTAGCTGAAAACTGCTCTTCTTCTGCTTTTAACACTTTTACAATCATAAGCTGCTGCTGGGCTAATTCAGGAAAGGCGTGGGCCATTTGGTTGACAAGTTCGTCTACTAGCTTGTAGAAAAATACATCTTTAGCGCCTAATTTATTGCCATGACGCACCGCGCGTCTAATAATTCGACGCAGCACGTAGCCGCGGCCTTCATTAGAGGGGATCACGCCGTCGCAAATTAAGAAGGAGCAAGAACGGATATGGTCAGCTATCACGCGCAGCGATTTGTCTTCTAAATCGCTAGTGCCTACTATGACGGCGGCAGCTTTTATAAGCGCCTGAAAAAGGTCGATTTCATAATTGCTGTGCACGTTTTGCATTATGGCCGATACGCGTTCAAGCCCCATGCCCGTGTCTATTGAAGGTTTAGGAAGCGCCAGCATATCGCCATTGGTTTGGCGATTGTACTGCATGAACACTAGGTTCCATATTTCAATAAAGCGATCACCGTCTTCATCGGGCGACCCCGGAGGACCGCCCCAAATGTGCTCGCCGTGATCATAAAATATTTCCGAACAGGGTCCGCATGGCCCCGTGTCACCCATGGACCAAAAGTTGTCCGAGGTAGCAATTCTTATGATGCGATCTTTGGGCACGCCAATTTGTTTTTCCCAAATATCGAAGGCTTCGTCATCGTCATGATATACGGTGACTAGCAGCTTTTCTTTGGCTAAGCCCAGCTCAATGGTTAAAAAATCCCACGCGTACTGAATAGCCTGTTGTTTGAAATAATCACCAAAGCTGAAGTTGCCCAACATTTCAAAAAATGTGTGATGGCGGGCAGTGTAGCCTACATTCTCTAAATCATTGTGTTTCCCGCCGGCACGCACACAGCGCTGAGACGAAGTTGCACGGGTATAATTACGTTGCTCGGTGCCTAAAAATACATCTTTAAACTGATTCATGCCGGCATTTGTAAACAACAAGGTAGGATCGTCAACAGGCACTAACGACGAGGTGGCGACCTCTTGATGTTGTTTGCTGGCAAAGAAATCGAGAAAGGCGCGGCGAATTTGGGCGGTAGAGCGTGTCATTTAAATTCCTATGTAATACCCGCTAGTGTTATGTAAAAATGCACTGTTAAGCTGGGTTTGAATACTGCAGGGCAAGGTTTGTCCATGCCACGTGTTTGTTATGTAATTGCAATGCGCAATCATGTAAAAGTCATATACAGCTATCATCAACACATAACGCTAATTAAGTGAGTTAGCTATTTATTTCAAATAATATCATTTTTACCCAATAAAATTAAGCCCGCAAAGAGGCTATAAAAGCATTTAGATTGATTTTACTCGCTAGCGATTTATATTAACCAGCAGCAGCCTTTATATGAGCCTGTTCAAAGCCACGATACTGTAAAAAGCACATTTGTTTTTGTTTATCAATAAAGTCTACGGGCGGTGCTTCACCAAAACGTTTTTCACGCACCACTTCAGCTAAATTATACCAGTCATATTCTTCACGATAAATATTATCGTTCACCTGAACGCCTTCAATATTATGCTGGCTAAGGGTTTGACGGATCACCTGCGGGCCCTTCCCTTTTAAAAAAGCGCTGCGCACGTAAGCTTCTACATAGCGCTGGTCACACTGAATGCGTCTATCAATAAAGAATTGGAGCTGCTTGTAGCACAGCTTTTCATCAAGGTCTCGTGCCACCAGCTTTTGAATTAATTCAAACTGGCTGTGTTCGCGTCTAGACAATAAACGTGTAATGGTGTGATTTATGATCTTTGCTTGGTCTTCACTCATATTGCTTACATATAAAATTTTTAATAGAGCCTGTTATTTTACGCATGAATTGGCAATGGACAAGCATTGATAGCATAAATGCACTCGCGCAACCAGAATTTGACGTTTTAACCCACAGCAGCCACCCAAGCTCGCCATTTTTAAAATTCGAATTTTTGCGAGCATTTGAAGAGACGCGCTGCGTGGGCGGCAACACAGGCTGGCTCACCCGCCACATAATAATTCGCGATGAAACACAAACGCTAATTGGCTTCTTACCGGCTTACATCAAAACTCATTCCTACGGAGAATATGTGTTTGATCATAGCTGGGCGCACGCATATCAGCAGCATAACCTAGCGTATTATCCAAAACTTATTGTTGCGGTGCCGTTTACGCCTGTTACTGGCCCGCGCATCCTGCTCGCACAAAATATTGCGCTTGAAAAAATGGCGCAGTACATTGAGCAAATAAGCGATGAGTTAATGCAATCTTTGCATGTTGCTTCTGTGCATATTTTATTTGCGCCTAAGCAAACGTCGAACGAATTACTCACCCGCGGTTTTCACCAGCGTCAGTCAGTTCAGTTTAATTGGCACAATAAGCAGTACGCGCACTTTGACGATTTTATGGCGGAGCTTACCGCAAGGCGTCGCCGCTCTATTCGAAAAGAGAGAACGGGCATCGCCAAACAGGGCGTGCAGGTGAATCGTATAGTGGGTGGCGCTATTACTGCACTTGATATGGCGTTTTTCTATCGCTGTTATCAGCAAACTTATTTAAAACGCAGTGGTCATAACGGATATTTAAGCTCGGCGTTTTTTGAAACCCTGCTGCAAGACATGCCGGAAAATTTACTCTTGGTAATCGCCGAACAGCGTTTACAACCCGCTCGCGATAGTCAACAGTTAGCCATTACAGAAACGGCAAATAGCAAGGACATTAAAAGCGCTACGCCTATTGCAGCCGCCTTGTTTCTATACGACGAAAATGGGCTGTATGGACGCTACTGGGGAGCCTTAACGGATGTATCTGGCCTGCACTTTGAAGCTTGTTACTATCAAGGCATTGAATTTTGCATTGAGCAAGACATTGCCATTTTCAATCCCGGAACCCAAGGTGAGCATAAGATTTTACGTGGCTTTGCGCCTACACTGTGTTATTCAAATCATAAAATGCAAGAAAAGGCATTTGACGACGCCATTGCCGATTTCTTGCAGCGAGAGACACCTCATATTATTGATTACGCAGAAAAGTCTGCGTCTTTATTGCCGTACAGACGACATGATGAAAGTGAATAAATTGTTACAAGCCGTGTCAAGCGCAATCATAGCGTTGGCTAGCGCTTTAATTAAAGGGAATAATTCAGTATAGTTGACAACCAATATATAAAAATATGGGCGCGACAAGTTCAGGCAGTGTCGTGTAACGGTTAAACTGCGCAGTATTAAAACAATTATAAATTCGCGGTTCTCAAGAATCACTATGCACAAACACTACTATTAATAATAACGAGTTAATCAATGCAAGGAAAATTATGAAAAAATCTTTTTTAGCAATCGCTATATGTGGCGCTTTTGCCATTAGCGCCTGTAGCGACAATAGTACTCTGCCCGCAGATGACGTCAAACCGGCCGTGACAGATACTGTCACCACGCCCGAATTAGGCCGCTTTGGTATAGACTTAAGCGCACGCAACCTTGACATAAAGCCGGGTGACGACTTTTTCATGCACACAAACGGCACATGGTATGATAACTATGTCATTCCGGCTGATAAGACAAGCTACGGTGCATTTGCCGTGCTAGCAGAGCGCAGCGAAGACCGTGTAAAAGCGATTATAGAAGATCTCGCCGCTAAGACAGATTTAAGTGATGAAGAAAAGCTTATCTCGGATTACTACAATTCATACATGGATATTGAAGCGATAAATGCGAAGGGAATTGAACCCTTACGTCCCATGCTTAAAGACATCGCGGCTATTGACAGTGTGCAAAAGCTTACCGAAACTTTCGGTAAATCGTGGCTTATAAATACCCAATCACCTATAGCTGCAGGATTGGGCTTTAATCGTAAAAATCCCGATGAATATCAAATGTCGGTGGGTGTAGGCGGTTTAGGCTTACCTGATCGTTCCTACTACTTGGAAGAAAACGAACGCTTTGCTGATATTTTAAGTGAGTATAAAAATAATATTGCCATTATGTTAGCGTTTACAAGCGACATGTCTGACGAAGACGCACAAGCTGCAGCAGGCAAAATTATTGCATTAGAAACTGACATTGCGCAGGCCCAATGGCCACGAGAAAAACGCCGTAACCGCGATTTAACCTTAAACCAAATTGCGCGCACAGATCTAGCCAGTGAATACCCAGACTTTGATTGGGATACGTATTTTAGTGCGCAGGGCTACACCGCCGAAAATTTAAACATGACTCAGCCCCAGCCTATTAACGACGTAATAGACATTATTAATAATACGCCGCTTGATATATGGAAACTATATTTGACCTACCATCTTGTATCAAGCAACGCCGACATGTTGTCAGATGACATTTATAACGCAAACTTTGCATTTTATGGCAAAGTCTTAAACGGCCAGCAAGAGCCTCGCCCTCGCTGGAAACGAGCTGTTGCTTCTATGGGCGATACCCAGTCACTAGGTTTTGCCATTGGTAAAGTGTTTGTAGAGCGTCACTTCCCGCAAAGCTCGAAGCAGCAAATGGGTGAGCTGGTGGCCAACCTACGCACTGCCTTAGAGGAGCGTATTACCAATCTTGATTGGATGGGCGAAGAAACTAAGAAAAATGCACAGCTTAAATTAGACACATTTGTGCCAAAAATTGGCTATCCAGATGAATGGCAGTCATTTGAAGGCCTCAGCATGAGTAGCACCGATCTTGTCGGCAATACTATTGCCATGCGTCAGTTTTTTAGAGAGCAAAGCATTCGCGACGAGCTAAAACCGACCAATCGACAAGACTGGTTCATGACCCCTCAGCGCGTCAATGCCTACTATAATTCGTCTTTTAACGAAATTGTGTTTCCAGCCGCTATACTGCAACCTCCGTTTTTTGATCCGAATGCAGACCCAGCAGTGAATTATGGCGCAATTGGTGCGGTTATTGGCCATGAAATTGGCCATGGTTTTGACGATCAAGGTTCAAAATCTGACGCCATGGGTGTACAGCGTAACTGGTGGACCGACGAAGACAGAGCCGCTTTTGAAGCAAAAACAGAAAAATTAATTGCTCAATACAGCGCATATGAAGCACTTGATGGTCAATTTGTGAACGGCGCCAACAGTCTAGGTGAAAACATAGGCGATGTAGGCGGTTTGGCCATGGCATATCACGCCTACAGGCTAAGCCTTGACGGTAAAGAAGCACCCATTATTGACGGCCTAAGCGGCGATCAACGTTTCTTTTTAGCGTGGGCACAAGTATGGCGTGTTAAGTTTACCGAAGAGGCTTTACTAAACAGACTTAAAGGCGGCACGCACGCGCCGGGTCGTTTTAGAGCATTAGCACCGCGCAATCACGATGCATGGTATGAAGCGTTTGACGTACAGCCAGGCGATGCTTTGTACTTAGCCCCAGAAGATCGCGTGCGCATTTGGTAGACGCTTTTTGTCGTTGTCAGCAACATATCTGCTGGCAGTGGCTGTATCAGCGTTTATGCCACACGAGCAACATGTTATTTGCAGGCATCGTTATTGGGGCTAACAGCTTTAATGAAGGTGCAAACTGCTGTAGTTCTTCAATTCCCCTATAGCCACCGCAGCCAATGTCTAATAAGTGCTGATGAAAGTCGAGGTTACTGTGACTGCTAAATTGGCCTTTGATTGTAAATGGGCCATACTGGCAAAACACACCTTTACTGGGTAACTTAGCGGCCACTTTTTGCATCATCGCTTTTACCTGATCGTTCTGCATAATATGGGCGGTGTTAGCCGTAAATATTGCATCAAATTCTACTAGAGGCAGGTCGTCATCTGGAAAGCTCAGCGCGACAGGCCTGTGCAAATTTTCACTGGGAGTGTCGTCTATCCATGCATTAATGGCGCTGTGGTAATCGCTTTGATCTGAACAATACCACTGAACATGAGAAAGATTTGCGGCAAAGTATACTGCGTGCTGACCAGTACCTGAGCCTATTTCTAAGACCTTGCTGGCGTTAGCAAAGTGCTTAAGTAGCTCCTTAAGAATGAAAGGTTTGTTATTTTCACATGCCTGACTAAAAGGTTTATCTTGCACTGCTTTTTTCCTTACGTGAAGCTTGAACCATGCATAATACTGGCTATGCTGCTTATGCTGCGAGCATTATGCTAAAAGATTATGCTAAAAGATCATGCCGCAATACATACACTAAGCTTAGGTCAACTGCGTTAAGTCATATGGCGTTGTTTGATACACGTAATAATTTAACCAATTAGTAAACAGTAAATTCCCATGAGACTTCCAGCGCACCATAATACCATGCTCAGGCACGTCGTTTTTGAAGTAATTAGAAGGCACTTGCGGCAACAAGCCTGATTGAGTGTCGCGCGCAAACTCTTGCTCAAGCGTAGCGGTATCATATTC
The DNA here is from genome assembly GCF_001756615.1 of Glaciecola punicea. NCBI lineage: Bacteria > Pseudomonadati > Pseudomonadota > Gammaproteobacteria > Alteromonadales > Alteromonadaceae > Glaciecola > Glaciecola punicea. The sequence continues at coordinate 17,718 of NZ_LZXY01000012.1, read as the reverse complement.
AGGATGACCTGTTACAAATACCAGCCGTTTGTCGGTGGTGGCGGCGGCATAAACGCCAGCTTGCTCCGACTCAGCCAGTATTTCAAGGCCGCTAATACTAGCGTAGGTAGACCGATTAACTTGTGCTACCCTCGAATGCGGCGCCCAAAATTCAGGATCAAAGCCTCTCATTAGCTCATTTTGTTCGTCTTGTACTTTGTGATTAAACACGCCCGACAGCTTACCGTCAAGTAAGCTCTTTTGGGCGCCAAAATAATGGTACATAGCAGCATGTGCAGCCCAACATATATAAAAGGTTGACTGCACATTATGCTTTGCCCAATCCATTAGTTCGCACATTTGTGGCCAGTAGTGCACGTCTTCATAGTCTAGCGTGCCAAGCGGTGCACCGGTAACGATTAGACCATCGTATTTTTTGTTTTTTACTTGGCTAAACAAATGATAAAAAGCCTGCATATGGGAAGCGGGTGTGTTCTTAGGCGCCGTTTCGTCAAATCGAATCAAATCGATGTTAATTTGCAGCGGCGTATTAGACAGTAAACGCAGTATTTGTAGTTCAGTTTCTATTTTATTAGGCATTAAATTTAAGATGCCAATTTGCATAGGACGAATATTTTGGCTGGTCGCGCGGGCATCGTTCATTGCAAAAATATTCTCACTGAGTAATTCTTCCAGCGCGGGGAGTTCAGCAGGTATATTTATTGGCATAAAGTATAAACTCTTCTTTGGCTATCAAAAGCCCATGATCTTTTAAGCGTAAAGGTCACAGGCGCTAATAAAAGGTGAATAACACTATTGTGGCGATTACAGGATAAAAGTCAATCAGTTTACGTCTAGACGTCTAAACATAGCTTCAAAATAGCTACGGCCCAGATATTCTTGCCGCAACAATTGCGTTTCATTTTAAAGTGAACGCACTTTGTATTGTTCCGCTGTCTGTATTTGTTTATTTTATGTCTGTTTATTTGCATAGGAGTGTTCACTATTTTTCAAAGACAATGGTTAATTGAGTGATAGATTTTGTGATAAATAGCGTACTAATCCGCTTAAGGTGTTACTGAAGGAGAGCTTTATGAATCAACAAAACGACCATGACATCTCTTTTATGTCACAAATGGAAGATGTCGTCCCAATTGCCAAGGTGAATAAAGTTGCAGTGGCCAATAGCCACAGTGAAACCCTTAGCCAACGGCTAAAACGCGAGGCGCTCGAAAAGCAAATTGCCTTAGACGACAACGGTCTTAGTATAGACAGTGTTACGCCACTAGACCCATATGCTTTTTTATCGTACAAAAAAGATGGCGTGCAAGAAGGCGTTTTTAAAAACCTTCGCTTAGGCAAGTATCAAATAGATTCTCGTCTGTCATTACGGGGGGTTAAATTTGATGACGCACGGCTGTCGCTTTTCGATACTATTACCGACTGCCACGAGCGTGGAATACGCACCCTATTAGTTGATCACGGAATGGGGCTGCAGTCAAAACCCTTTGCCGGCTTTATGAAAAGCTATGTACATAGATGGCTTAGTGAGATAGAAGCGGTAATTGCCTATCATACCGCTTTGAAACAGCACGGAGGTTTAGCAAGTGTGTATGTTTTACTTAAAAAGCATCCTAATCAAAAGCAAATTAACCGCGAAGTACACCAAAAGCGCAGCTAAGCTTAATGTGGCTATTTTTGTCAAGGACGAACAGCCGTTAGAATATTATGTATAGGTAATAAATAAAAAAGCCGAGTAATTGCTCTACTTATTTTATTTAGGAAAGCGTTTTCTCGCTTGTTTTCTTAAGCCTGCATATATAGCCGCGGCTACACATTCAGGAAAGCCAGCCGAAATATTCCCTTTTACTTCAGCAATTGCGTATTCAACATTATCAACGAAGTACTCATAATGTTTTGCTGCTTTGTCTATGGGGTACATACAATACTCTGCTGTTGAGACAAAATGACGAGGTTGAATGCGGTTCAACTTATATTGGGTATTTTTTCCTTTTAAGGACATCGCCATTTTTAATTTTTTGAGCTTGTAAGCTTTTTTTTGACATAACAGGGTATCCTAACAGAATATCGTGCCGCAGCATCATTCTGTATCTGTTTCCAGGCTCCAAAAACACACTAAAATTCTTACCGTGACCATCAATTGCCGCTAGTAATCAAAAGAGGATTTGAGTTTTAAAAAGTATCTCTATCTTGAATATTTGAAGATGCAGACAACAATTGCAGGCAATCAGCGATACTGGGGCCGCCATCTGATTGATACTTTTTCGCAGAAGAGGTAACCTTTGCCTGACAAGAGCCTTCTTGAGGTAAACGCATATTCCACGAGCGAGCTGCTGTATATTTACGGTCTAAACGTTCAACACTGAGCGCCTTTTGCTTACCAAAATACAGCACCTCGGCATTAGCCAATGAGCGCCAAGCTTTATTGGAAGTAAAACGACTTATCAAATGCAAAAAGACGAAATACGCACACGATTTACGTGCGGTAGGAAAGCGCTGGGTAAGAGAAGAGCCTGATGGCGAGATCATATTCAGCTGTGAAGCCAGAGCCGACGTCGAGAAAATTAAGCTATCGGGTAAGCATTAGTCGCACAATTTATAAAATGGCTCATTGAGATCGAGCTAACGGTCTAAAATGACCGTTTACGAATAAGTTTACGCCGACAATAGGCGCTACTTCAAATACTGAACCTAATTCACATTTTAAATCCGCTTTTTCGATTCACTGAAGCATGCTTCTGGAAATACCCACACGCTCAGCAACTTCTTGAGCGCTTAATTTCATTTCTAATCGGCGGCACGGATAGCCTAGAGAAGAGCGTAATTGCTTATTCGGTATATCTACAATAGGAACGAGTTACAGATTTTGGCATGATAGCTCAAATAATTTGAGTTATATAAGCCTTCACCAATCTGATATTGAGTAATTACTGCCATGGAATGTTAGGTAGCGGCCTTTAAGCGAGGCTTACCCCGTAGTTGTGTTGACCGGTAACAGCTGATATAGAAAGCAGTAAGTATAGATCTTTATTATTATTTTTGTAATTAGCATTAGGCTTTTTAACACCACCCTTTAGGTACTCATTTCACGGAACATTCCGCTTCACCAGCTACTTATTTCAATCATTCGTAGGATATGCTAAATTTCTGCTCATGGCACGATAGGCCGTTTTATGGGTTTATGGGTAGGTAGCTAAACTAGTTGTATCAGCAAGTTCTTTCTTAGTAAAATGATAACACTAAAGTACACTTAAGCCTAAAGGTACATGAAAGTACACAAAACGTCATGTTAAAATATGCCTGCATTTTTACCACACATATACTTTCTGAACGTCATTCTAGTAACTAAGTACCCCCCTAGTTCTGATAAAGGCCAGAATGAAAGTAGGCTACCATGTAACAAACGAATGGGAACTAGCTAGGTTGTTGTTTCACCAGAGTACAGTTTTTGATGCTCGTTAACTCGCTAGATTTAGGACGCAATTACTCCTACCATTCACATCGAGCTTGACTTGAAAATCATTAAGAGAGCAGGTAGTTGTTCTCGATTAATTACAAAACACCATACCGAGAGCGCCTTTAAAACAGTATATTGATTTGTTGGAAGCCGCTTTTGCCTGTTTTTGTTGTGCTTGCATAGTTTGAACCTTTAGTGCAAACTCCGCATCTTGCTGATAATTAGGTACATTTGGTCTTCGTACTGTTTGCTCGACTCCATTTGGAAATTTGTTTAAATCCCACGAAGTAGAAAAACTTTCTCGTGCACCACTGACCCATCTAGCTTCACAGGCTCGAGAATAGAAGTAGCCTGACTTTCTGGCTTCTTTGTTTGGTGAATACGTTAGAGTTACTGGTGCGTAGCCCCAGTTTTTACCATTGCAATATATCGAGGCGCCAGCCATATCTGTTTTATAGGTTATTCTATAAGTATCCTCAAACATACTTGCACAGCCAGTTATAAAAATAGTCGCTATAATTAGAATTAGTACTCTCATATTTACTTCCTTTTAAATTCACTGAAAAGTAAAATATCAGAAATATTATGATGACGCTACAGGATTACACTTTAATTTAAGTTCAAGTTTTAATAAAAAATAAGCGGCTAATAAAAAACTCAGCTCGTAAATATAAGTTTTTGGTCCGCTACATAAGAAAAGTGCTCACATAGAATGGCTATACTAGGATTTACGAGATTTGACAGCAGGACGAGTGTACTTGTGAGAATCAAGTATTAGTCAATAAGTTACCTCAAATACACATCACATTAAAACTAGACTATAAGTATAGATAATATTCCAATTCACTAGGTTTAATGCATACAGCTATCGCGCTTCGCTTAATATGGCTGACGAACGAGCGCCTGAAATGGTATGGGAGCATCATAACACTTTAAGTTAATATGTAATTCAGGGTTTGATTTGAGTAAATGAAATGCCAAAAAACGCGACCGTTGTTACACAAGTACTGCCCAAACCCGAGTTAGAAAAACGCGGTAGACGTAGCTTTACTACAGAATATAAATTATCCATTATTCAACAGGCCGATGCATGTAAGTATGGCGATTTAGGTAAACTGCTGCGCCGTGAAAAACTGTATTCTACGCAAGTGGCTAACTGGCGACAAGAGTTTGCTGATAAAGGCGTTGAAGGTCTCAACAAGTCTCGACCCGGCCCAGCGCCTGTAAATAGCGCTGAACAAAAACGCATTACCCAACTAGAGAAAGAAAATGCGCGCTTGCGGTATCAGTTAGAAGTCAAAGACCAGTGCATTTCACTCCAAAAAAAAGCCATCTTATTGGTCGAGACCCTCGAGCAAGCGAGCGAATGAGCGTGTTGACACAGGCGCCATTGCCGTCTTTACTTTCGCAGCGTATGGCCTGTGATGTGTTAAATATCAACCGTGGAACGTTACGCGCTCACACGGCACGAGACAACTTCTGTGGGCCCGTATTGCCTCGACAACATCGCGTTAAGCGCAACACCCATCAGCAAGCCAATGCGCTGTCAATTGCTGAGCGAGAGCATGTAAGCGATATCCTCACCAGTGAGGCGTATTGTAATCAACCGCCAATGCAAGTGTATCATCAGCTGTTGCAAACAGGTCAGTACCTGTGCTCTGTCAGCACAATGCACAGGATATTGCGCGAGCAAGCTTTGCAAGGGGAGCGGCGCCACCAGCGTGCTCCTCAATCGCACGCGATACCGCGGCTAAGTGCGACAAGACCCAATGAAGTCTGGACATGGGATATCGCAAAATTAGCCACACAACAACGCGGTGAATACTTATCATTGTATGTGGTCATGGACTTATTTAGTCGCTACATTGTCGCGTGGATGTTATCACGCAAGGAAAATAGCGCGTTATCATCGCAACTCATGCAAGACGTAATGTGGTTGTCTTCACAATAATCGAGCAAGTCATAATTGATAAACTCACTGCCACAATCAGTATCTAAAACTTGAAATACAAACGGTATTAATTCAGCAGCTATTTTTAATCCGTCGATAACACTTTGCGCATCCTTCTTTAACAGCGGCATACACTCTTGTTTACACCTAGCGCATCTTTTATTCGAACAAAGCTTTGTTAAAGGAACATCAAATGGTGTGAGCTAGCATGCCTACAATCATTCTTTCTGGAGAGGGTAGAAAAATCAAATATTTCAGATTATCAAATATATTAACCCTGATTTTAATAATTTATTTTTCTTCAGGAATAGCTGCATCACCTCAATCAAACTTTGATTTATTTGTTGCAGTTGATAATGATTTAATAGTGCTGTTATATGATAAAAACGATGGATCAAATGACCCAAACATTGTTGTAAATTACTTCGATTCAGTTACCCACGTTAAGAAACTGTTTGCCAACCCTCCCTCAGTATTCTCAATAAACGATTTTTTTGGGGATGGTACTAATATGTCATCTTGGCATTCCCCCCTAAATTCTATCGAAGACTTCAAAGTTGACTTTGTAAAGAGAGACCATTATCACTCTTTAGCCATCTGGTCTGAACCTGCGCAATCAGCGATCCACAACGCAATGACAGAAGGGAAACCATTCAACATTTTTATGGCAAACTCTTACTGGTCAGTTGTTGCTTTCCCAAACCAGATTAAGAATCTGGATGCATTAAAAAAGTTATCAACTGATAATCCAGAAATCTTTTGTAAAGTGTTAAAGTGGTTGTCTCAGATTGAAGTAAATGTTAATCACAAATTAAATGGCATGAATCAAAATACTATTTCTGAAACGCTCAGGATCGAGGGAACTGAATGTAATGATAGACTTATGCTCAGCAGCTCCAGTGCTGAGTCAACGGTAGTTCATCCACAGCTTTCTAAAAAATCTCAATCTGGTCCACCTATTGATCGTAAGGCGGAAGCTTGGGTCAAAGATAACCCATGGTTCAATTCTGAAAAAGAAATGACAGATTTTGCACTAAAAACTCATGAAAAACTTATTTTTGATGGTTCAGACCCAACTAGCGATGAATATTACAGAAAAATAGATGAGAGGGTTAAATCGGAATTCCCAGAATATTTTACAAATCCTAACTCTAAACTTGATAAACTATTAGCCGCTAATAAAAAGTTGCAAAAAGAAATTGCTAAACTCAAAAATACGACACAGGACAAAGTATCAGGAGGCTTATCAACCGGTGCAACGAGTGACACCTGTTATTCATCTACAATTCAAACTCCAACTCCGTTTATGGGTAATAGCGGTGAACTTTTTAAGCTTTCAGACGGGACTATAGGGGAGGTCGGCGCTGAGTATGAGTATCTTTATGAATACTACCCTTCAGTCACAGTGTGCCCAAACCGGTCAATTCTGATACTTAATGGGAAGTCGCTCAGTATAAGTATAATATCCACAACGCCGCCTTCCCAAAGAGCAGTGCAGCGCCCAGGCCCGGATGGCACGGCAAGTCTAATCGAAAGCAAGATTGACAATGAGTTTGAGGGCTATAAATATGGGAACATTTATAAACTTAGGAGCGGGCAAATCTGGGAGCAAACTAGCTCGAGATACAGGTACAGATACAAGTACGCACCAGATGTAATAATATTCAGAAAAAATGGCATATATCAGATGCAGGTTGAGAGTATGGTTGACTCTGTAACCGTGCAGAGGATTAAATAGTAGCATGCCGAACGACGTAGTGTTTATTTGGCATGCTGTTCATGCCAAATAAACTCGTGTTGAACGGTTTGCATATACTCGGAGAAATCTGTGTCAAAAGTCAGGCCTGAAACTTATAAAGCTATTTCAGAAAACAGCATGGACAATGTTATTTTTTCTGAGCCTTTCAGTGATGGTGTCACGATTTACGATACTAAAAAGGATGGCTATGTTTGTATTAACTGTTGCTGAATACTAAACATATTGTTTTTATTCATGTTTTCATCTTTGTCTAAACCACCCTAAATAATGGTCTAGGTATTTCGTTGCCACTCCATGAAAACGGTTTATCCATCCTTTCAAGCGGCTATGGTACGCATTCACATTTTGAATGTGAAATACTCGCTCTATTGTCTTTACGCCAGCGGGTACAGCCAGTCGCTTATGAATAACATCTTGTTGGCGAGCAAAGCCAATATACGCTCTAAAACCATCCGTACATAGCACACTGTCTTTCACTAACCTGCCATTCAATTCTTGGTGCAAAGTTGCCGTTGTGACGTTGGGCAATATCGCTTCATAGGTATTTTTGGCTAACGAATGAACAATATGCCGATAATCAACCGAACGACTGCGCAGCGACTTTGGCGCATACACGCGTTTAAGACTCAAGGTGAGCTGGTGTCCGTGAAAGACATCTAATTTATCATCATGAATATGCACCAGTAGTTGCGTCCCAATTAACCGAGAGGGCACAGTGTAGGTCACCCGTTTTACGTTGATTGTGCTACTTGACGTGACTTTGACATACAGTTCGCTGTAATCATGTGTTTTGCGTTTGGGTAATTCGCCTAGTGCTTCACGCTCTTGTGCAAAGCGGGATTTGGCTTGCCGATTAATTTTGGCGACAATACTTTCGATAAAGCTCTGGTAATCATCCATAGTATCGAAATTACGGCTGCCACGAAGCCGTAATTGTTGGTCAATCTTGTTTTTCAAATGACCATTAGGCGATTCAATGCCACCATTTTCATGGGCCACACCTCGATTATTTCGGGAAGCTTGTACCTGATAGAACTTGCATAGTTTTTGATAACGTTCGGTGTACACCTGTTGTTCGTAGTGATTGTTAAACGCTGCGCTTAAACTGTTTGTACGAATTTCTTTTAGTACACCGCCGCGGCGCCAAAATGCACTTTGTAAACCGCTAGACAATGACGCGAAACTCTCACCTCCGAGTACCACTTGGGCATAGGTCCAACTACTGTAAATTAAACGATAGTGAAACAGTTTGTGGGTAAATAACTGGTTGGCAATGGTTATTTCTAGCGCATTCATCCACGTATAATCACACAAGGCCATCGCCCCAGGCTCGTGCGTTTGCCGGAAGATAACTTCTTTATCTGGCCCTTCGGTCGCCAACCACTTATTGACGCGACGTTGAAGCGTTCTTAACTTTGATTGGTCATATATTCCCGGAAATAATTCGTCGAGTTTGTCCAATAAAGTAATCGGTTGGATGTAAACGCCAATTAAACCCACGTCCTTATTTTCTTAATTATAATGGGCATAATTTTTCGGCATAACCCACGAGGAAAATAGCTGAAAACTAAACAAACTCAATCATACTGGCAGCATATTAGCCAGTGGCAAAAGTCTACCTTGAGCCAGACGAAATATTGCAAACAACACGGCTTGAAAACAAACCGCTTCAGTTACCACAAGCTCAAGACTAAGCCCGAAACAACCGGTAGCAGTGGCTTTATTAAAATACCGGTTGCGCAAGTAGCCCGCAAAGAAAGGCAAGTACCTTTGACGCTTCACTTTACCAGTGGCCTTTCGCTGTCAGGTATTGAGGCTAATAATGTTACCGGGGGCTATTACTATTGGTCCCTTTTGCCACCTTATGCCCCCGGTGACCTTGCGCCACCGCTGCTAATCTATAAACACCCGCGCATTTCTAAACATGCGCATCCACGGGCTGTCTTCACCCCAGCTTGGATCACGCCATGAGTTGTTTACCGCTCTAAATACCCGCTCAGGGTGCGGCATCATAATAGTTGCGCGCCCATCGCTGGAGCTTAGTCCCGTTATGCCGTTAACAGAACCATTTGGATTAGCAGGATACTGCTGGGTTACCTTAGCGTAGTTGTCTACAAATCGCATAGCAACCAAGTTTTGCTGCTCTAATGAAGCAAGCTGCTTAGAAGATGCAAACAGCGCATGGCCTTCACCGTGAGAAACCGCAATAGGCATGCGAGAACCGTGCATACCGTTTAAGAAAATTGACGGGCTATCTTGAATTTCAACCATCGCGACGCGTGCTTCAAAACGCGCTGACTCATTTTGCACAAAATGCGGCCAATGCTCAGCGCCTGGAATAAGCGTCTTTAAATTAGACAGCATTTGACAGCCGTTACATACACCCAAGCTAAACGTGTCCGTATTGGCGAAATACTCGGCAAAGATATCGCGTAAATACGTGTTGTATAAAATAGACTTGGCCCAGCCTTCGCCCGCGCCGAGCACGTCACCGAAGGAGAACCCGCCGCAGGCGACTAAACCTTTAAAATCGTTGAGCTGCTTGCGTTTCGTGACTAGGTCGCTCATATGTACGTCAATCGCGTCGAAACCTGCGCGATTAAACGCTGCTGCCATTTCTACATGAGAATTAACGCCTTGCTCGCGTAATATGGCTATTTTGGGTTTGCGACCTTTATTAATGTAGGGCGATGACACATCTTGGTTAAGATCATAACTTAAACGCGCGTGTAGCCCTGGGTTTTTATTGTCTCCCCTAAGGGCATGCTCTTGCTCAGCGCTTTGTGGATTGTCTCGCAGCGACTGCATTGCCAAGGTGGTACTAGCCCACGCTAGGCGATAATGTGTGCGAGTGTTTTCAAGCACCACTTCATTGTTATGGCTTATACGCACCTTATCATGGGTATTTACATGCCCAATTTCATGCACGCAATCGCTCAATGAAAACGCTTCAATGATGCTTTTGACCGCCGCTAAGTCAACATCAGCAACTTGTATAACGGCGCCTAATTCTTCATTGAAGAGAATTTTTGCTAGGTTACTGCTTGGAATGTCAGCGTTAGCTAAGCTAATTTGAGTAAGGTCTATATCGATTCCTGCGTTACCGGCAAAAGCCATTTCTACAACGGTGGTAAATAAGCCACCGTCGGAGCGATCGTGATAGGCTTGAATAAGTTCCTTTTCACCTAGCTTTTGGATTAAATTATAAAAATTGAGCAAATCGTTGGCGCAGTCTACATCGGGGACTTCATGTCCTAGCGCATTATATACTTGGGCTAGACAAGAGCCGCCCATGCGCGCCTTGCCTCTGCCTAAATCAATTAGGAGCAGACTTGACTCAATATTGACAGTAAGCTCAGGCGTTAATGTTTTACGCACATCTTTAACAGCGCCAAAGGCGGTAATCACGAGCGACAGCGGCGAGGTAACTGATTTTTCTTGCGGTCCACTTTCACTCTCTTGTGACCACGCCGTACGCATAGACATAGAGTCCTTTCCAACCGGAATAGCCAATCCTAATGCTGGGCATAATTCTTCGCCCACGGCTTTAACGGCGGCGTATAGTCCTGCGTCTTCACCCGGATGGTTAGCCGATGCCATCCAGTTTGCTGAAAGCTTAATGCGTTTTATATCGCCTATATTAGCCGCGGCAATGTTAGTTAGCGACTCTGCCACCGCTAAACGAGCAGCCGCCGCATGGTTTAATAATGCAACGGGTGTTCGCTCGCCAATCGCCATGGCTTCGCCGTAGTAAGAATCAAACGATGCGCTTGTTACACCAACGTCGGCCACCGGCACCTGCCACGGGCCTACCATTTGGTCGCGACAGACCATGCCCGTTACACTTCTATCGCCAATCGTGATTAAAAATGTTTTATCGGCTATTGTCGGCAATGCCAACAGACGCTGCGCAGCGTCGTTTAGGTCTATGTGTTGGGCGTCGAAATCGTCGCCTTTTGCGGTGGTGCTTACTACGTCTCGATGCATTTTTGGCGGTTTGCCTAGTAGTACATCAAGGGGCATATCAATGGGTTTATTGCCAAACTTTTTATCGCTTAGGGTAAGGTGCTGTTCAAGCGTGGCATGCCCAACAACCTTAAAAGGAGTACGCTCGCGTTCGCATATTTCAATGAACAAAGGCATGTTTTCTGGCGCTACCGACATTACATAGCGCTCTTGAGACTCGTTACACCAAATTTCTAAAGGCGACATACCCGACTCATCACAGGGCACTTCTCGTAATTCAAATACGCCACCGCGGCCGGCATCGTTAACCAGCTCAGGAAAGGCATTTGACAAGCCCCCGGCGCCGACATCGTGAATAAACTGAATGGGATTACTGTCGCCTAGCTGCCAGCATCTATCAATCACTTCTTGACAGCGGCGCTCCATTTCTGGGTTTTCACGCTGCACTGAAGCAAAATCTAAGTCTTCATTACTTTGCCCTGACGCAACAGACGATGCCGCACTGCCGCCTAAACCAATATTCATGGCGGGGCCACCTAAAGCAATGAGCTTAGCGCCTTTGGTAATTTCACCTTTTTCAATGTGGCTGCGTTTTATATTGCCTACACCACCTGCTAACATAATGGGTTTGTGGTAACCGCGTACTTCAAGTCCATTAAAACTATTCACGCTTTGCTCATAAGTACGAAAATAACCAAGAATGTTAGGTCGTCCAAATTCGTTATTAAAGGCCGCTGCGCCAAGCGGGCCTTGGGTCATTATTTCCAAAGCGTCAACAATACGGCTAGGCTTGCCGTAAGGCTGCTCCCAAGGCTGCGCATGATTGGGTATATGTAAATTAGATACACTAAAGCCTACCAGCCCAGCTTTAGGTTTTGAGCCCCGGCCGGTTGCGCCTTCGTCTCTTATTTCGCCACCTGAACCGGTCGCTGCCCCTGCAAACGGGGAAATAGCAGTAGGATGATTATGCGTTTCTACCTTCATTAATATATCAATAGCTTCATGGTTGTAGCTATATTGATGGGTAATAGGGTCTGCATAAAAGCGCCCTGCGCTATAGCCATCCATTACCGCGGCATTGTCCTTATAGGCCGAGGACACAAATTCAGGGGTCACAGCAAAGGTATTTTTAATCATTTTAAACAACGATTTAGGCTGTACTGCGCCGTCTATGGTCCAGTCGGCGTTAAATATTTTATGTCGGCAGTGTTCAGAGTTGGCTTGCGCAAACATATATAGTTCAACGTCATGCGGATTTCGCCCAAGGCCTTCAAAGCTGCTGTGTAAGTAATCTATTTCGTCTTCAGCTAAGGCTAAGCCAAGTATGTTGTTGGCGTCTTCTAAGGCTTTTCTGCCAAGCCCTAGCACATCGATAGGGCTTAATGGCTTGGGTTGGCTTTGCGTGAATAAACAAAGCGCGTCATGCTGCTTTGCTAATACCATTTGGGTCATCCGATCGTGAATAGCATTTTCAATAAGAACTAAGTGCTGGCTTAAATTTTCACCCCAAAACTTATATTCAATTCCGCGCTCAATACGCTTTATTGCGTCAAGCCCGCAGTTGTTTGCAATATTAGTGGCTTTACTCGACCAGGGCGAAATAGTACCCATGCGCGGTGCAACTACCAACACTAAGTCTTCGTTTCCGGCGCGCGCTGCAGACATTGCCGATGGCCCGTAGGTTAACAAGCTTGTTAACGTTTGCTGCTCAATGCTAGTAAGGTCTTGCTTAGTGTCCACAAAATGGACAAAGTGAGCGCATACGTCAGTTACGCTTACGCCCTGTTTAATTAGCTGATCTAAGAGCTTTTGCTTGTTAAAATCAGACAGCATTGAAGAGCCAAACAAATTGAGCATAGTTTTAATCCACCGGGTAATAAAAGACATAAGTATGGTGCATATATTGCAGCCCAATATTGAAACACCGCTTAACATGATACAACAAGGGCCCAAGCCAGCGCTTGCATTACACACACAAAATATATTTGAATTATAGAGGAAACTAATTGATTTAGTAAGGCTTTTGCTTACCCGATTCTACGATTGGCGCGCTTTTTTGTTACCTTTATGTGGATGAGCTCGCTGCTGGCATAACCTCGCACTACTAACAGGGTTTTCTCGACAAATTCAAGAAATGATATAGAGTTTCGTGATTGCCTATATTATAAGTGATGAAAAGTATAATCGCGCAAAGTCTTCTTTGCTGGCACAAGAAATCGAAAACCTGCATAATTACAGCAATAGATTCACACGACTGTGCATTTAACGGTCAAATTAATAAGGCTATTAAGCAATAAATGAAGAGCCGCAAAGTGCTACATCAACAGTGCACAAAGTCACAGCTGCAACACTATTGGGTCGCCGCAAGATTCATGCATGCTATGAAGCTTCTGCCATTGCTGGTCGTTCTCGTGCTTATAGCAAGCTGCCAGCCTTATACGAACACCACTGAACTTGCGCGTATCACTAACGAAGGTGTGTTAAAGGTTGGCTCTATTTATGGACGCACTACCTATTTCAACGGACCCGTTACTCAAGAAGGCTTCGAATTTGAGCTTGCTGAAGGTTTCGCCGACTTTCTTGGCGTTAAACTAGAAGTTTATCCTTATTACTCGTATGCCGAACTTATTGAGCAGCTAGATGCAAAGCGCGTCGATTTGCTTGCCGCAAACATCACTATGACAAGCGCCCGAAAGCAGGCGTATAAGTTCGGACCCGCGTATCAAACATTAAACTTTGAATTAGTCTATCAAAAAGGTAAAGACAGACCACGCAGCTTAAAGGATTTACAAGGGGATCTCACCATTATCGCCAACGACTTGTATCGCGAACCCATGCAAGACAAAGCTGGTGAAATGTATAATTTTAGTTGGCAAGAAACCGCCGAGAAAGACATTGAAGAACTATTAGAAATGGTCGCAAACGGTGAACTTGACTATACTATTTCAGACTCTAATGTTTTAGCGGTTGCTAGGCGTCGCTATCCCAATTTAGGCATAGGCTTTTCAATTACTGACACTTTAAAATTGGGCTGGATGCTAAACAAAAGCACCGACGACTCGGTCAGAGCCGCTTTACTTGAATATTTTGGTTATATGCAATCAAGCGGCAAGTTAGCTGTGCTTGAAGACAAGTATTATGGTCATGTGCGCACCTTTGACTTTGTTGATACACGCGCCTTCATGCGCGCAGTTAACAATAAACTGCCAAAATACAGAGAAATGTTTGAAGTGCATGCCGGCGATATTGACTGGCGCTTAATTGCAGCCATGGCCTATCAGGAAAGCCATTGGGAACCTGACGCCGTATCGCCAACCGGGGTTCGCGGTATAATGATGCTCACCCGAGCAACCGCATCAGACCTAGGAGTTGATGAACGAACCGACGCCGAACAGAGCATTAGCGGCGGTGCACGCTACTATGCCAGCCTTTTGAGCCGCGTTCCCGCCAGAATTCAAATGCCTGACAGGCAGTGGATGGCTATGGCGGCATATAATATCGGGCTTGGCCACCTAGAAGATGCCAGACGCATAACCCAGAGCAAGGGGTATAACCCAGACTTGTGGATAGACGTTAAAAAACATTTGCCACTGCTGCGCCAAAAGAAATATTACAAAACAACACGCTTTGGATACGCTCGCGGTAACGAAGCGGTAAATTATGTTGAGAATATTCGTCGCTACTATGATAGTCTAATGTGGTTAGAGCAAAACATAGATGAACCATTTGATCTTGACAATGTTGACAGCAACGATATTGACACTATCTTCGTACAAGGTAACGACGAGCAAGTTGAATAATCACATTTTAATAGCAACACCGACAGCACGTTTGACAATCCTAGCGACACAGAAGCCACAGTCTTAAACAAAATAAAACAAGACCACGCCACGCCAGCACCCTCATCCGAATAAAATAGTTAAGTCGATAGCATTATACTCTTGCGAAAAATGAGCAAAACACGTATTTCGTGTGATCATATTTACGCGAGGATTGGTATTAATATCAACATCATGCTATTGAATTCTGTCAAAAAAGATACACAAAACTGTCATGAAAATGGTGCGTTGACTGCCTAACATTGAATACGAAAAGATTAATACCGTAAAATCGGAAAACACAAAAAGCAAACGACATAAGATTTGCTTCAAGGAGTAGCACTGAAATGAGAAAAACCACTAATATGAGTCGTACAAGACGACTACGCAGCAACAACCAACGTAGAGTATTGCTTAAGAAATTGCACCAAAAAGTGCTGTTAAGACGTAAGCAGTTTGACGCAACTGAATTGAACCAAGAATTTCAAAAAGCCTAATCGTGGCAACACATCCAGCGCGGCGTGACTAGATTTCACAACAGTCTAGCAAGCGCCTCGCTTACACAACACCTTACTATAAAGCTATACCCAAGATTTTCACTCACTTTTATTTTGCCATTCACGTAGGACTTTGTGCGCTTTTATTTGTGCGCGCCTATCACTGAAAAATTTCGATAAATGCGCACTGCACTCCTCCCCTAACACGCCTGAAACCACCTCTAACTTATGATTTAAAGTATCATGCTGCACAATGTTCATGACCGAGCCTGCTGCGCCTGTTTTTAGATCGTGAGCGCCATACACCAGTTGCTTTATGCGGCTGTGTACCAGTAAGCCAGCGCACATGCTGCACGGCTCTAAGGTTACATAAATAGACGCACCAGGCAGTCTATAATTGCCAGTGTTGGCCGCGGCGTTTCTGATGGCGACCATTTCGGCGTGCAGTGAAGGATCGTTATCGGTAATTGAGCGGTTGTAGCCGGTGCCAATAACGCGACCGTCTAAGACTACCACTGCGCCTACCGGAATTTCACCAATTTGCTGTGCTAATGCAGCCTGCTGTATAGCCTGTTGCATAAAGTATTCGTGCTGCTTTTGTGTCAGATCTACTGTGCTATTCATTGCTTCTATTTTTTAGTTTATGTAGTTTATGTAGTTTAATCACTTTATTTTGTCTACCGCTGCTACTCATACTATCGCGCAGTTCATATAACACACTTTGCACTTCACTTTCACGCAAGTGCATTATGGGGTCGCGACTGCTTTTTTGCTTACAGCCAAACGTTAGTGCGTTAAGCGAAAGTGGGTATTGATCAGGCATGGTGATTTCTTTTTCAATCAGTACGCCAATCACACGACCTTGAAGCGGGGTTAACTCAACTAACATAGTAGGTCCTGTTATATTGATTTTTTAAGCAAAGCTACCACGACTTCGTTTTGAATGTTGCTACAGCTGATTTTTAGCTGCGGCAAAGCTACCGCGATAGCTTCATCGGCCAAGGCAAAAACCGGCGTTTGGCGTCGTTGCAAAGGCGATATTTGCCACTCTTGGTACATCGCCTTTAGTTTTTTTACAGGTCGTTTCTGACTGCTTTTAAAGCGTAAATTACTGCCGCCAAAAACGCAGGTAAGGCCTTCTTTTGGTAAACTAAATATATGTGTAGCGTCTGGCAAGAGCATTTTTGATGTGTCTTCTTTAGGATCGTTGGTAAGCAGGCGTAACACTAAATATGGGCTAAGGCGTATTTCATTACCCTTGTGCCACTGAATGTCAACTGGGGGATTGCTGTCGGTTTTTATCGTCATGGCCATATCAATAACATGCAGTTTGCCTTGAAAGCGCTCTATCGCCTTACCTTTCACTTCAATATACGGTGAGGTGTTTTGTGAGGGCTTGCTAAAACTTAGCACGCTATTGAGCTGCACACTCGACATGTTAAGCCCATATATACTTAATAACCAATGCCTGATAAAGCTTTTTTGGGTATGCTCAGACAGAAGAGTAAAGCGCGCTATACTCAGTGCACTCTGCTCGTCTATTATGTCTTTTTCAAGCACTTGCATGTATTCAGTAATAAGCAGTTGCGCTTGTGCACAATTGTCAGCGCTTCGTGCGATGGTTTTATTAATGCTAGGCCAGCGGTGTGTGAGTTTTGGTATAATTTGATTGCGCAGAAAATTACGATCATAACGGTTATCTGCGTTAGATTCATCTTCAATCCAAAGAAGACTATGCTGCTTGGCATAGCGCAGTAGTTGGGCGCGCGAAAGCTTTAAAAACGGTCGCAGGTAAATTGTGCCGCTAGCGTGGGTCATGTACATAGGCATTGCACTGAGCCCTTGCACGCCAGCTCCGCGCTTTAACTGTAGTAAAAATGTTTCTGCTTGATCGTCTTCATGCTGGGCAAGCAGCACCACCTTAGATGTTTGCGCATAATTATTAAGCGCACTATAACGAGCATCGCGGGCTTGTGCTTCTAAGCTTTTTTGGGCCAATTTTTTGAGCGAAACCGCGCAGGAAAAAAAAGGGATTTGGCGTTGTTCACATTCATGTTGACAGTGGCTTTGCCAGCGCATCGCGTTAGCGCTAAGGCCATGATTTACGTGAAAGGCCGTAAGCCTTATACCTTGTTTTTTGCATACCTGGTTTGCAACATCCAGTAGCACGGTTGAATCTAAACCTCCACTGTAGGCGAGGCATAGCTCAAATAAGGGTTCTTCGTCGGGCCCGGTATCATCAAAGGTAAAAACGCCTTGGCAGTGGTCTG
>NZ_LZXY01000011.1:0-99139 GCF_001756615.1 Glaciecola punicea | reverse complement strand
TTTTTCTTGAAGTTTGTTGTTACAAATACATGCTTCAAAATCTTTCATCGCGTCGTCTAAACAACACATAAATATTGACACTTCAGGCGACTGATTTAGCCTATACTCTCTAAGCTTTTCCTTAGCTCCCCGAAGCGAGAGGCGCATTGTACTGATAGATTTACCCAAAGCAAGTGCTTTTATTAAAAAACTTTTTAAAAACACCTGTTTGCATATTTTCTGCGCAAAGACGGATAAGTTATGGGTAAACATTGTTAAAATTCTGCTTATAATGTAACTACATAATGACTTAATCATTATTACTGGCTATATTTGTGTAACGCTTTAGTATGAGTGCGCAACACATTACCTATAACAATTAAAACAAAATGGTGGATTACCATGATATCTGTAAAAACTTCATTAGCCTTTGTCATCGCGTTTGCGCTAGCTATATTGGCTTATCTTATTTCATCTGCAGCATTCGCTGCTAATCTTACTCACTTATTACCAAGTATCTTTATAATAGTAACTGTAGTTTGCTTTATGGTTGTTTCCTCGGTACAAAGTTCTGCGCGGCCGAACTCGCAGTCAGTTGCTAGTGAGCTATCAAGCTCACTAGCAAATAATACAGTAGAGCCCGCGCCAGCTGACGCTGACGAGACCTCAACACTCTATGTAGGTAATCTTGCATACAAAGCAAATGAACAAATTGTACAAGAGTACTTTGAAAAAGTGGCCGTAGTTAAATCGGTAAGGCTTGTCAAAGATAAACGTACAGGTCGGCGTAAGGGCTTTGGCTTTATAGAAATTAATAGCGGCGATGAAACTGCGTTTATAGAAAAGCTAAACGAGAGTGAACTTATGGAACGAAATATTATTGTTCGCCCGGCCAACGAGAAACAACATTAATGCACACCTTCACGGACATTTTTATACTTTTATAGATGTACAAAATTAAAGACCGTTTTAAAAGCGGTCTTTAATTATTAGCGCACTATTCATAATACCACTAAGTAAACTGATTATTAAAAGCATGAAATCTATTAATAGCCTGCAACACATCAGGAATTTACATTATACACACAATACTCTACTGCAAACTTTTGAATACCTCCAATAATAGACTTCTCTGTATTGTTAATTATTTTAAACAATTCCGCATTTGCAATACTGGTTAAATGAGTCTTTACTAGGTCGACACCGGCTTTTACGCCGGTAATAAGTTTATTTCTAAAAAGTGCCTTATTACTCGAAGCCGGTAACACTATATTTTGTGCTTAAATTGTATTCATAAAATAATACCTCACCATCCTCAACACTATATTTTGTGCTTAAATTGTATTCATAAAATAATACCTCACCATCCTCAACGCTATATCAGTAGTGATTAGTGATTTCTTTAATAAAGAGTTGGTAATTTTCCAATAATCATTAGAATTAACAGATATTTAAAGAAAGGTAATTTTATGATAAATCTGATTTCACACTCTATCCAAGAAGTACAGCAGCTTAGCTATAACGAACAATTCATGGCGAAAAAACAGCATTTAACTCAGCTAATGTCGCCTTTTTATGAAGATGAAGTGCAAGCATTTAAGTCGCCCGAAGCCCACTATAGAATGCGAGCAGAGTTTAGAATTTGGCATCAAGGTGCAGATTCTTACCATATTATGTTTAATCAAGAAACCAAAGAACAATATCGAGTCGATACTCTTGAGGCCGCATGCTCCCTTATCAGTAGCGCGATGCAGGCGGCTATTGGCTTTATTACCCAACAATCAGTACTGCGTACAAAACTATTTCAGATCGACTACTTAGCTACAACCACAAATGAACTTGTCATTAGTTTGTTGTATCACAAAAAATTAGATGAGCAGTGGCAAGCGGCCGCAAAACACTTGCTAGAAGAATTAGGACATTTGGGCAATATTAATATTATTGGACGAGCGCGCAAGCAAAAAGTAGTTGTTGGCAACGACTTTGTGACTGAAAAGCTGTTAATTAAAAACACGTCATTTTCATTTAAACAAATAGAAAATAGCTTCACACAGCCAAACGCCGTTATTAATACAAAGATGATTGAATGGGTTATCGATAATATTAATCAAGATGACACCGATTTACTTGAGCTTTACTGCGGCGCCGGCAACTTTTCTATTCCCTTAAGTCTACATTTTAGGAAGGTACTGGCAACTGAAATATCCAAAACATCGGTAAACGCGGCACAGTTTAATATTCAAGCGAACAATATTGATAATCTTGTTATTGCTAGGCTTTCGAGTGAAGAATTTGTAGAGGCTTTTAATAGAGTCAGAGCGTTTAATCGCTTAGCTAATATCGATTTAGATAGCTATGCTTTTTCTACTGTCTTAGTCGATCCTCCACGAGCCGGGCTTGATGAAACGACACTGCAATTGGTATCGAGCTTTAATACGATTATTTACGTGTCGTGTAATCCATCAACTTTAGTAGCCAACATGCAAATATTAATTAAAACACACCGCGTAATTAAGGTCGCTTTGTTTGATCAATTTCCGTTCACTCACCATATGGAATCAGGCCTTATTTTACAAAAGAGATAACGTATACTGTTCGTTGCTAAAGTTGTTAGGCACAAACATCATCGTTTCTCAATATTAACGAAGTTTGCGTAGTGCATTGCGCCTTTTTCAATGAAGCGAAGTTGTGCCTTCACCCTTTTAGCTATAAGTTCAGTTTCAGTACTGTCGGCGTCTATAGCTTCAGCGCCTGCGCTGAACACTAACTTTACCATTGCTTCTGATTGTATATAGGCGATTGGCATTGGTGTGCCTATTTTATCAACAATATAATCGGCTAACTCTTCCGTAAAATGCTGAATCTCGCGCTTAACAGCAGCCCTAAATGAAGCTGACGTGCCGGTGTGTTCCCGCAATAAAAGACGGAACACGTTCGGGTTGCTCATGATGAATTCAATAAATGTGTCAACCGAAATGTTGATAATGCTGCCGCCTGATGCAATACGTTTACGCGCTTGACGCATAAGCTGCCTGAGGGCTAAGCCCGACTCATCGACAAGAGTGAGGCCTAATTCATTAATGTCAGCAAAGTGACGATAAAAGGAAGTAGGGGCAATATTTGCCTCGCGCGCAACCTCACGTAAGCTGATGGTAGTGAAGCTTTTGTTATCGTCTAATAGCGTAAATGCGCCATCTATGATGCGCTGACGAGTTTGTTGTTTTTGTTGTTGACGATTCATACCTAAATGTTTACACCGTTGTTGTGTTTTCTGCAATAAGTTTCTTGCACTTAACGATACTAAAAGTTAAGTTAGCGCACACTCGTACGCTGAATATCTTGAGTATATTGATTTGAAAAAACCACCCCTTATTCCACTCACCGTTACCATATTCGTGGTTACCACCTTAATAGCATTTATTGGTACTCCTTTGTGGGCTATTTATGTTGGTATTGGTTGGACCGAAATATTAACCGCTGTTGCTTTGTTCTTCTTTACTGGCATGTCTATTACAGCAGGCTATCATCGCTTATGGTCGCATAAAACCTTTCAGGCACATCCCGTTGTAAAAGTTGTTCTTGCTGTAGGCGGCGCGATGGCAGTGCAAAACAGCATATTACACTGGGCTAGCGATCATAGGATTCATCATCGCCATGTAGATGAAAATGACAAAGACCCATACTCAGCCAAAAGAGGATTTTGGTATTCACACATGGGCTGGATGCTAAGAGAGTATCAGTCTAATAGATATAACGATTATTCAAATTGTCGCGATTTACAAAAAGACAAAGTTGTTATGTGGCAGCACAAGCATTATATTCCTATAGTGCTTGCTTCTAACATTGGTATAACCGCTTTCTTAGGCTTTTTAAACGGCGATATTATAGGCATGATGTTAATAGCCGGTGTAGCTAGACTTGTTGCGGTGCATCACGTTACTTTCTTAATTAATTCATTGGCACATGTTTGGGGGTCGCGTCCTTATACCGATACCAACACCGCAAGAGACAACGGCATTGTGGCTTTATTCACTTTTGGTGAGGGGTATCATAACTATCACCACATATTTGAATATGATTATAGAAATGGCATTAAGTGGTGGCAGTACGACCCGACTAAGTGGTTAATAAAAACCCTTTCATGGTTTAAGTTAACTTCCCACTTACGCACTACACCTGAAGAACGCATTGAAAAAGCGAAACTGCAGATGCAGCTAAAACACGCAAAAACCAAGCTTATTCATCTGCCCAACGCCGAAGAAGTACTCAACAAGGTGCAGCAAGAATACGACCTTTTATTACATAGAATGGCTGAGTATTATAAGACTAAGAAGTCACTTGTAGCTTTGAAAAAAGAAACACTACAGGCCTCGTATGAAAACATGGAGCTCGATTTCAAATATAAGGAAATGAAACAATCCTTTACGTTGCAAAAAGAAAAATGGCAATCGCTGTACTCTTATTACGTTGAACCCATACCGGCTTAGCAGTTAACAAAAAGGATGCTTCTAGCATCCTTTTTTATTGCCTTAATCTTCATAGAGGAAGATTCTATACCTATCTGTCTAGTAAATTTTTATACAGCCTTCCTTTTGAAGAGAATGTGCGAGGTGCATGGCCATTAGCGCTTATTGTGCTGCTGTTCGCTATTGTCGTAAGCACAATACTTTTTATAGAGCAATTATAAAACGAAACGCTAATGAAGCTGAGCACTCCATAAAGACTGGGATGTACGGTTATTTGACCAAGCCAATTCAATCGACGCTACTGACTGACACCTTAAAAAAGTGACCGGCTCAAATTGTGTCGCATTCACTATATACTCATCGCATTTTTAAGTCGTCTCCTGCGGGTAACACTAAATAGCTTTTTGAACGCCATTATGAATATGTTAGTATGCGGTCCGTTTAAATCTGTATATTTTATCTATGACTCAGCCTGCTATTAATCATCGTTTTTGTGTGGCCCCTATGCTCGATTGGACCGACCGACACTGTCGCTATTTCTTGCGTTTGCTGTCCTCTCGCAGTGTGCTTTACACTGAAATGGTTACCACCGGCGCCATAATTCATGGCAAGGGTGATTATTTGCATTTTGATAAAGCAGAGCATCCCTTGGTGCTCCAGCTTGGCGGCAGTAATGCTGCAGATATGGCGAAATGCGCAGCCTTGGCGCAATCACGCGGATACGACGAAATTAATATCAACGTGGGTTGTCCATCTGATCGCGTAAAAAACGGTAGTTTTGGCGCATGCTTGATGTCTAGCCCTGCAATCGTGGCCGAATGTGTAAGGGCCATGCAGGCTGAAGTAGACATACCTGTTACCGTTAAATGCAGGATAGGCATAGATGACATGGATGACGATGCGGGCTTAAGCGGCTTTGTTCTACCCATATATGAAGCAGGCTGTGAACATTTTATTGTGCACGCACGAAAAGCCTGGCTGCAAGGACTTAGTCCCAAGCAAAATCGAGATATTCCACCGCTTAATTACGAACGCGTTCATAGACTCAAACAAGACAATCCTGCCCTGAAAATAAGTATAAACGGCGGCATTACCACGCTGGAACAAGCTAAACATCAGCTGCAATATGTTGACGGCGTTATGATGGGACGTGAAGTATATGCAAACCCCTTTATATTAAGCAATGTGGACGCTGAAATTTTTGGACATGCAAATGACGATCAAATTACAAGAAGCGAAGTCGTGTATGCAATGAGCGCATATATTAACGAGCAGGTATCATCGTCAGGCGCGCGCGTTTGGCATATTGCTCGCCATATGCTTGGTCTGTTTCAAAGCCAAGTTGGCGGCAAAATATGGCGTCGTTATTTGAGCCAAAACGGTACTGCAAAGCACAACAACCCACAGCTTTTAATAGAAGCGTATGAGCAAGTCTTAGCAGCGCAAGACAAGGCAGAAAAGGACACACTAATTTTTGGTCAAAACCGCCAACCAAACTAGTGGAAATGACTACTTATTTCAAAATAAAACTTTCCTTTTGGGCTACTATATTTAGGTGCTGCGCTAAAGCACTGTTTCGAATAACTTTTTCAAATTCAACATTCTTGGCATAGCATTCGCTAAGTAAAATTACGGCTGCACTGTGCAGCAGTAATTTTACTTAGGTGATTAGCCGCTGCGTAGTATCTTTTATGTCTCTATTTACACAAAGATAGTCCCGGCAGCGCTACTCACAAAAATTAAGCACAAGGAATAAAAATATGCTAGTACAAGTCAACCTTCTTAGTTTGCTGTTGTCTCCTGTCTTATTTTTCATTGTTGGCAGTGTGTTGTTTTTACTGCTGACCCATTTGAAAATGATTAGGACAAAAGCTTGATTATCATTTGTACATTGTATTTATCAGGAAACATGTTACCCCAGCGCTATGTTAGGCATCATACAGTAAGCGTTATAACCCTTAATAAGGAATTTTATGAAAACGATTATTAACGACAGGCGATTCTTTAGAGATGCGCAGCATGCAAAAGTGTCAGGCGTATGTGCGGGCATTGCAAAGTATCTAGATATTAATCCATGGATTGTCAGAGCAGTCGCTGGTACGATGTTTTTAATCTTTCCATTCGCTATTGGACTGGCCTATGTACTGGCAATCTTACTGGTAAGGTACCGATAAAACAGCTCGGTACGTTTGCAGACAACGATTAAGCTTACATACTACACAAATAGGTGTATATCTAATGACCTGTGTCAGCGAAGTGGTGAATTAGGTTGCTCAAGTGCTGTCCATACGAGTAAACTAGAGCACCTCAGGGCCTTTGGTCACTCGCCTCAAAAACAATTAAACATTAGTAGGGAAAATAATGAGCTCTATCTTTACAACGAAAAGTATCAGTGCCTTTTTCGCAGCCATTATCGTTACATTGTGTTTACTCGGGTTTTGGTGGAGTTTTGAACCAGACGTATTTGACGTAGATGAGCAGGCAAATCAGCAGGCCCAAGCGAATAATCAAACGGTGGTAACAGGCTATACCACCACCACCGCGCTTATTATCGTACTTGAAAAAATGCTCGATAAACCAGGCGGCTATATTTACAACGACATGATGCCGCCAGGCATATTAATGGATAATATTCCAAGCTGGGAGTTTGGCGTAATTGAAATGAGCCGCGATTTAGCCCTAGCTATTCGCCGAGACTTTGGTCGTTCGCAGTCGCAGTCTATAGATAGCGATGAACTGGCCGATGCACAAACAAGTCTTAACCTTGATAATAACCGCTGGTTACTGCCTTCTACCGAAGGTGAATATACCAAAGCCATTAATCATTTATATACCTACCGCAACGCTCTTGGTAATTCTCGCGCTGGTAATAATCAATTTTATGCCCGCGCCGACAATTTGCGAGACTATTTAAAACAAGTTGAAAAAAGACTCGGCAGTTTGTCTCAAAACCTTAGCGCCAGTGTAGGCACTGAGGTAATCAATACTAATTTAGCAGGCGATCCATCGGCCACTTATTCGTCACCTGAAGACGCCGCGCTGGTAAATAAAACAAGCTGGTTTCAATTAGACAACAACTTTTACGAAGCGCGAGGCGCCAGTTGGGCTTTGCTGCATTTCTTAAAAGCATTGGAAACCGATTTTGCCGAGGTTTTGCGCAAGAAAAATGCGACTGTCAGCCTTCAGCAAATAATTCGGGAGCTAGAAGCCACTCAAGGAACTGTGTTTAGTCCCGTTATACTAAACGGAGGCGGATTTGGAATGCTTGCGAACCATTCGCTGGTAATGGCAAACTACATTTCACGTGCAAACGCCGCAATTATTGAATTATCAGAATTATTAAACCAAGGCTAACTATGAAACAAATGAAAAGTGCAGTAATGAGCCGCTATTTGCTGAGCGGCCTAGGATTAGCGGTATGTGTCGCGCTTAGCAGCACACAAGCAATGGCCGACACAGTATTAGGCGGTTATGTGGGTATTCAAGCCTGGAATGTTGCCGCCCAGGGAGGTTTTGCACAAAATGAGTCATTAGCTACCTTTAAATTCGAAGACGAAACAAATACGAGTTTTTATGCCGCACTGGAACACCCTATTCCCTTGATCCCCAATATAAAGCTTGTTCGCACCACGCTTAATACAAGTGGTTCAAATGTAATAGACAGTCCGTTTAACTTCGGCGACCAGGTATTCTTAGCGAGTGCCACTATTAGCTCCGAAGTAAAGTTAAGCGCGACCGACTATATTTTATACTATGAGATACTCGACAACGATTTAATCTCTATCGACATCGGTATTAGTGGTAAACAACTGGATGGCGATGTTTTTGTAGCCGACATTGACGGTCGCTCAAGTCAACAAAATATAGATGCCATTATCCCAATGGGCTACGGCAAGATGCAAGTAGGTCTGCCTTTCACCGGCTTTT
The DNA here is from genome assembly GCF_001756615.1 of Glaciecola punicea. Classification (NCBI taxonomy): domain Bacteria; kingdom Pseudomonadati; phylum Pseudomonadota; class Gammaproteobacteria; order Alteromonadales; family Alteromonadaceae; genus Glaciecola; species Glaciecola punicea. The sequence continues at coordinate 90,767 of NZ_LZXY01000011.1, read as the reverse complement.
CGCTAACAGCAGAAGGCACTTTTCTAGCCATAGGCGACGACTCATTTACCGATTATCAGCTTGCATTAGCCTATAGCTTTATTGAAACCTTAGCGCTAGATTTATCTATACAAATTGGCTACCGTGCGACTGAATTAGATCTTAATGATGTTGACGGCATTTATGCTGATTTACAATTTGACGGCGCGTTTATTGGACTTGAATTCGATTTTTAAACTAACTCAGTCCAAAACGGCATAAAAAATCAGCTTTTATCCGTTCACGTTATAATCAAAAACCGTTACTCTTTGTCTATAGCAAAGAATAACGGTTTTTTAATGAATCAACAAAACGACAATTCATCCTCACAAGCCCTAAACGACGTTCAGTTAACGGCTCTTTCTCGCGCTGTCTCCGGATTTAGCGAAGACCAACTTATTTGGGCTAGCGGCTATCTGTCTGGCCTGTCTGCTCATGCTCGCCATTCAGTCTTAGATGTAAGCGGCGCCCTAGTTCAGGCTGAACAGCCGATGTTAACCGTATTGTACGGAACCCAAACCGGCAATACCAAACACGAGGCACAAGCGTTTAGCAATCATATAGCCAGTAAAGGCGCCAAAACTAAACTTGTTAACATGTCGGATTACAAACCGCGTAAAATTAAAGACGAAACACATTTAGTGGTATTTGTGAGCACACATGGTGAGGGAGATGCACCCGACGCCGCCATAGAGCTGTACGAGTTTTTAGCCAGTAAAAAAGCCCCTAGACTGACCAACCTAAGCTATGCCATAGTTGGCTTAGGCGATACTAGCTACGAATTTTTCTGCCAAACAGGCAAAGATTTTGACAGCCGTTTAGCCGCGCTTGGGGCACGGCCTATCATTGCAAGACTCGACTGCGACGTAGACTACAATGACGACATTGCTAGCTGGTCGCAAAGCGTAACCAGTTTATTAATCGCCTCATTGTCACCGGCTGAAGCGGCAAACACTCTTAACAACATACCTGTTAATCAACAGGAGAAATTGCCGCCAGAAAACAAATACAGCAAACAAAACCCCTTTACCGCTGCTTTACTGAGCTGTGTGAAAATTACCGGCAGAGACTCCGTCAAAGATATTCAGCACGCCGAAATTTCACTTGAAGGTTCTAATCTTCAATATTTACCCGGTGACTCGCTGGGCGTGTACTTCACCAATGACGGCGCACTTGCCGAGCGCGTTATAAGGGCAACCGGCACAACAGCTGATGCCTTGGTCACCATAAAAGGTGAAACAGTGTCATTAAAAACAGCACTTATTGAAAAAAGAGAGCTTACCCTAAGTTATCCAGGTTTTGTCAAAGCATATTTAGCGGCTACTAAAGACGCTGGGCTACAGGCAATATTAGATGATAAGCCAGCGCTAAGAACTTTTTTAGAAGAGCGGCAAATTGTTGATATTGTGGAACAGTTTCCCAATACTATTACCGCACAAGATTTAATAGATGCACTTCGCCCTATCAGCCCGCGGCTTTATTCAATCGCCTCTAGCCAAAGTGAAGTAGACGATGAAGTGCATTTAACCGTGGCACACATTGATTACCAAGCATTTGGTTCTCGTCATCAAGGTGGTGCATCGGGGTTTTTAGCCACTCGTTTAGATGAGGGCGCAAAAATGAAGGTATTTGTTGAAAACAACATGAATTTCAGACTGCCCACCAATCCTGACACGCCTATTATCATGATAGGCCCCGGAACCGGCATTGCTCCTTTTAGGGCATTTATGCAAGAGCGTGAAGCCTTAGGTGCAGCTGGTAAAAACTGGTTGTTTTTTGGCAACCCAAGCTTCACCCAAGACTTTTTATATCAAGTAGAGTGGCAGCGTTATTTGAAAGAGGGATTGCTATCTAAAATAAGCTTAGCTTTTTCACGCGACCAAGCAAACAAGATTTATGTGCAAGACCGCCTACTAGAAAATGGTAAAGAAGTATATGAATGGCTTGAGCAAGGTGCCCACTTTTACGTGTGTGGAGACGCCATGCATATGGCCAAAGACGTCGAAAAAGCACTTCTTAACATTATTCAAACCCACGGTAGTAAAAGTGAGCAAGAGGCTAAACACTATGTCGTTGATATGCGCAAAACGAAACGTTACCAAAAGGATGTTTACTAATGAGCAGCAAAGACTTGCACCATGTTGAAGGAAAACCTTCAGATAACGAGAGACTCAAAGCGCAGAGTAAGCACTTACGTGGCACCATTACCACCGACTTAAGCGATGATGTTACTGGCGGCTTTACTGCAGATAATTTTCAGCTAATTCGCTTTCATGGTATGTATCAGCAAGATGATCGCGACATCCGGGGTGAAAGGGCCAAGCAAAAGCTTGAGCCCTTGCACAATGTGATGCTACGAGCACGCTTGCCAGGCGGTGTGATCACGCCAAAGCAGTGGCTAGAAATCGACAAATTTGCGCAAGAAAAATCAATCTACGGCAGTATTCGATTAACCACCAGACAAACGTTTCAGTTTCATGGTGTACTTAAGCCCAGTATCAAACCCATGCATCAATTATTAAACGCCACCGGCATTGACTCAATCGCCACCGCCGGGGATGTAAACAGAAATGTGCTGTGCACCTCAAACCCTATCGAGAGCCAAGTGCATAAAGAAGCGTGGGAGTGGGCCACAAAAATAAGCGAGCACTTACTGCCTAAAACAAACGCATATGCCGAAATTTGGTTAAACGGAGAGAAGGTAGAGTCAACCACCGAAGACGAGCCTATTTTAGGGAATAATTATTTACCGCGTAAGTTTAAAACCACGGTGGTTATCCCCCCACAAAATGATGTGGACGTGCACGCGAACGATTTAAGCTTTGTGGCCATTGCCGAAAACGGCAAACTAATTGGTTTCAACGTGCTAGTAGGCGGTGGATTGGCCATGACCCATGGCGATCAAAGCACTTTCCCGCGTAAAGCAGACGATTTTGGCTTTATTGAACTCAAAGATACATTGGCTGTGGCCGGCGCAGTTGTGTCAACTCAGCGAGACTGGGGCAATAGAGTAAATCGAAAAAACGCGAAAACCAAATATACATTGGAAAGAGTGGGCGTTGATGTCTTTAAAGCTGAAGTTGAAAAGCGCGCCAATATTACCTTTTCTGATTCTAGACCCTATGTATTTACCTCGCGAGGCGACCGCTTTGGTTGGATAGAAGGCATAGACAAAAAGCATCATTTAACTCTGTTTATTGAGAACGGCCGGATTAAAGATCTTCCTAACAAGCCACTAAAAAAAGGTTGCGCTGAACTGGCCAAAGTGCACCAGGGTGATTTTAGATTGACCGCCAACCAAAACTTAATTGTGGCCGGTGTGCCCAGCGATCAAAAGCAAATTATTGAAGACATTGCTATAAGGCATGGTTTATTAGAAGCGTCTACAAGTAATCAACGCAAAGACTCTATGGCCTGTGTAGCACTGCCAACCTGTCCTCTGGCTATGGCCGAAGCTGAGCGCTACCTGCCTGATGCGGTAACAACATTAGAAGGCATATTAGCAAAGCATGGTTTAAGCAACGACAGCATAATTTATCGCATAAACGGCTGCCCCAATGGCTGTGGACGTTCCATGCTAGCGGAGGTTGGCCTCGTGGGCAAGGGCCCTAATAGATACAACCTGCATCTTGGCGGCAATATCGAAGGCACACGAATACCTAGAATGTATAAGGAAAACATGCTCGACACCGATATTATGACAATACTTGATGAACTGATTGGTAAGTGGGCAAAAAACCGCAACAATGCAGAAGGTTTTGGCGATTTTGTAATAAGAACCAACATTGTCGCCCCCGTTGTCGACTCAGCCAAAGATTTTTATGTGGTGTCAGCAAATGCGTAGTGCAACGGCGCACAAAGGTAAGAGCGGTAAGAGCGACAGGAGCGTCGCTTGTGATAAGACTGTGCAAACCATTAACGTCAACGCGGTGACTGAGTCAATTGCTGACATGAATCTTATGTTAGAAAATTTAACGCCTCTTGCGCGTGTCGAATGGTCACTAACACATCTGCCTAGTCAGCATATGTTGTCGTCTAGCTTTGGTGCTCATTCTGCAGTAATGATACACCTGCTGAATCAGGTAGCTCCTGGCATTCCGGTGGTACTTACCGATACCGGCCATTTGTTTGCTGAAACCTATCAGTTCATCGATATGCTTACCGAAAAGCTCGATGTGAACCTTCATGTATATAGGGCACAGGTAAGTGCGGCATGGCAAGAAGCACGTTTTGGAAAGCTGTGGGAGAAAGGTCTAGAAGATATTGAAAAATACAACACAATGAATAAAGTAAAGCCTATGCAGACAGCGCTGCGCGATCTTAAGGCTAAAACATGGTTTGCTGGCCTGCGAAGAAGTCAATCACAGGGCCGTAAATCGTTAAATGTTTTACACAAGCAAGCTTCACAGTTTAAAGTACATCCTATAATTGATCAGAGTAATCGCGATCTACACCTATATATGCAAACGCATAAACTACCCTATCACCCTATGTGGGATAGAGGCTATGTCTCTATTGGTGATTGGCATTCTACGGCTAAGCTGGAGGCCGGCATGACAGAAGAACAAACGCGTTTCTTTGGCTTAAAAAGGGAGTGTGGCCTACACGAATTTGGCGACGGCGGAGGCATCTAGCCTGAAGCTTTATGCGCGCTTTAGTTGGTGAATTAGCACGCACTTTTACAATAAGTGTAATATAACTGTCACATTAGTATGAGTTCTATTGTTAGCCAGCTAGTTTTATCGTATACTCTTTATACTATAAATCACTAAGGAGCCAATATGAAGCATGTATTAGCAGTAATATTTGCCGCTTCATTATTATCGGTATCAGCCGCATCCTTCGCTACTACTAGCGCAAATGGTGAAACTAAAGCATTCAATTGCATGGATAAAAAAACATTCGAAATCAACAGCGAATGTATTAGCCAGAATATTCAAGACAACTTAGTTTTCCAAAAAGCAGAAAAAGCCGTTTTAGTAAATGTCGACAATGCAAGTGACAGAGCTCTAGCTACAATGACTTTTGACAATCGCACAATGACGATTAATATTGTTGCCCACAAAGATGCAACAATCGCTAGCATAGACAATGCGACCGCTCAACACTAATTAAGCCCAGTCTTTCAATCTAAAACCTCCTTTATGGAGGTTTTTTTATACCTATAAATAGATAGTCTATCCTTGAGCCATGTACTGGTATCAAAATTCGTTTCTTCGTTTGTTCAAGAGCATCGCAAACGTTTTTGCTATGCTTTACTCGTTAAATAGTCTTAAATTACGCATACATCTACTACGTAATAATGCGGGTTCGATTGATAATAAGAATATGCCTACTAACTACAAGTACGTCATTAGTTATTCTAAAAGCCGGATGCTAGCCCATTCGGATAAAATAGAGGCAGCGTTGTTGTCAAATTTCGACTACAGCGACTATAAAAACCCCGTTGATCAAACGTCTACAACTGCTTAGTTTCAAACAGCATGCCTAGCTATTCCAATCAAGCCAAACGCAAGGTGGATGAAAAATAACTCTCTTGGTTGCCCCATATTAAATAACATCTGTATTAGTCAACTTCTTCATCATGTTAATATTGGCCACCATTTTTGTGCTTATTGCCTTTGCGTTTATTGTCAATATGACATGGTCACCAAAAATAAAAAACCTATTGTAAATATTGCTGAAAACTTTCCTAATCCAGAATTTCACTCAAAAATACTGCAGGAATCTCAAGTAAGCTATACAAAAGTAAGCGAGAAGGCAGAAATAGAGTGACTGCGGCAGCGCTGTAATGGTGATGATTGACTTACAAGTCGATATTCTGTCAAACTTGGTCTATAATCGTGTGTCGTCCATCTGCTTTAATTAACTATATTATATTTTTAACAAGAGTGTACTTAGCACCATCATGAGATCAATTCTTTATTTCTTAAATGGCACCATAGCCTCCCTAATTTATCTTCTTAATACTCTGTTGTGGTTTATGCCCATCATGCTGTGCTCCTTAGTAAAACTGTTGCCTATTAAGCCTTTGCAAAGACTAATGTCGATAATTGCCGACGAGTGCGCAAGCTTATGGATTAGCGTCAATCAAATTAACCAAGCTGTATTTTCTCGCACCACATTTAAAGTCACAATGCCCGCCACTTTATCAATTGAGCAATGGTATCTGGTTATTGCAAATCATCAGTCTTGGGTAGATATATTGGTATTGCAGCGAATATTCAATCGCAAAATTCCGTTTTTGAAATTCTTTTTAAAGCAAAACCTCATCTTGGTGCCATTTATTGGACTGGTATGGTGGGGACTCGACTTTCCGTTCATGAAGCGCTACAGCCGTAGCTTTTTAGAGAAAAACCCGCACTTAAAGGGAAAGGATTTAGAAACAACCCAAAAGGCCTGTGAAAAATTTGAAAATAAGCCAGTAAGCATTATGAATTTTCTAGAAGGCACTCGTTTTAGCGAAAAAAAATGCCAAACTCCCATACATAAAACCTTAGGGCTACATAAAATGCTGGCGCCAAAATCAGGGGGAATTGCCTACGTTCTTAGTGCCATGGGACCGCGCTTGACAGACTTAGTGAATGTCACTATTTTCTATCCACAGGGTATCCCAACCTTCGGTGATTTTGTCAGCGGTAAAGTAAATGAAATTGTAGTGGATGTAGAGACTATTAGTATTGCTAGTCTTTTTGAAACAGGCGTTTATAGCGCAGAGTATTTTAACGATGAAACACAAAAACAGCAGTTTCAACACTACGTAAATTCACTTTGGCAACATAAACAAAATAAGCTCATACAGTTAGAGCAGGAATACAAAATTGAATGAGTAAAGTCCGCGCCTACACTATATTTCCCATACACTTAATCTTGCAATTTTCAAACCTAGGTTTTTGGGGAATGTGTATCATCATATTTGGCGTTATCCGCTTTTTAATCCCTATAAAGGAAGTCAGTAGCCGGCTCTTAGATATCATGCACAGACTTTACAGTACGTTTGCTATTATTAGTGTTGCTATGATCAAAATATTTAATCGAATAGAAATTCAGATCGATATAGACAAGCCTTTATCGAGACAAAAATGGTACTTGATAACTGCAAATCACCGCAGTTATTTGGATATAATACTACTTATTGATTTTTGTGCCCCTAGAATCCCGCCGCCTAAGTTTTTCATAAAGAAACAGGCTATATGGCTGCCCTTTGTTGGTTTAGCGGCATGGGCGCTGGATATGCCATTCATGCGCAGACACAACCAAGCCTACCTAGAAAAACATCCGCATCTGAGAGGAAAAGACATAGAAACAACCCGAAAGTCTTGTGAAAAATTTGTAGACCGGCCAACCACTGTTATCAACTTTGTTGAGGGTACTCGCTTTACCCCCCAAAAACACGCTTTACAAAACAGCCCTTTTTCGCATTTACTGCGTCCAAAAGCCGGCGGTATTGCATTTACTCTAACCGCTATGGGTGAACTATTTAGTAACATTCTTGATATTACGATCGCCTATCCACACTCAAAACACCCCATGATGGATATGTTAAGCGGTCGTATGACCCGCATTGCTATTGAGGTTAAGACATTGGAGGTGTCACAAGAATTGATCGGAGATTATTTCGACAATCCGACTTTTCAAGCTGGCTTCCAGCAGTGGGTGAACGAACTCTGGCTTAATAAAAACGAGCGCATGAAAAAATGGATGACACAGTGGTAAGCTCTATGCCAGTAGAAATATAGCACTTAAGACAGCAACCTTTTACGGCAAGGTCGCTATATTATTAGTTTTACACCAACGCGTAAATTAATAAACCCATAATACCCAAGCTTGAAACGCCAAAAAAACCATATTCAATTCTTTCTTTGTACGCCTGCGCGCCTGTTTTAGTAGACAATGCTGCCATAGCAATACAAGATATACCCAGTACTAGTGAAAGCATCATAGCACCGAATAAAAGCGTGTTTGCAAAAACTAAAAGTGTGCCTACCATGAGTGTGTCCTGTAAAATTGAATACCTATATTATGCCTTAATCCACTTTTTAAAAATAGGATGCTCTGTGTTTTTTCGGTAAACATGATCTTAGTCAATTTCACGACGTTATTGCCTAAATTATGGTTAATTCTCTAAAGAGACTATTTTAGAGACTTGATTAAAATATAGACCACTGTTTTGATTGATTAAAAATAATGGCCCAAGCTTTGCTAAGGAAGTCATATAAATGTAATTGGACTATGTGGCTAATCAGCATTATGTTTGCATACTTTATAACAACGTTGTCTACTACCGCACTATAATAAGGTTTTCTAATGACTCTCAAAAAATTAACGGTGATCACATTGGCATGCGCCAACCTGTTTGTCAGCAGCGCTTTTGCAAGTAATGATTATCAACTGAGCTGTAACGTTAACATTAGCAGTGATATCTTATTTGCTAACAAGGAACTAATTGTTAAGTCTAGCGAACAAGAGGCTATTTTATTTAAAGCAAACGGTGCTGTGTATGTTAATGATCGCAAAATAACGCTTACCAAAAACGAACAAAAACTAGCTCAGCGTTATTACAAAGATGTTGAGGCCTCTGTTCCCATGGTTGTTGATATTGCAGTAGAAATCTTAAAGATTACTGATCTCGCACTAAAGGAAGTATTTAGCGGATTACTAGGTAAAAATAGCTCGCTGCCAGAAAAGCTCAACGCACGCATAAATGGCGTTACAACAACCCTTAAGGATCATGTTTATCAAGACCCTAATTCATTAACCTTTGATAGTGCACATTTGAAAAGAAACCTAGGTCTTGGGAATGAGTTAACAAAAGAAATTGAACAGATAAAAGCCGAAATAGTGTCAACACTTATGGGACAGCTTATGGTGGCGATTGGTCAGTCAATGATGAATGGCGGCGGTGACTTTACTGCACTAGAGTCACGTATGGCGAATTTAGCCAAAGACATCGAGAAAAAAGCCAAAACCTTAGGCGATAGCGTAAAAGAAAGCGCTGCTGCCTTGTGTGATAAAATTGAAGCCTTAAGCAAGACCGAAAAAGAGCTTAGAAAAGTGTACGAATTACGTTATCTCGACACGGTTTACTTTACTAATAAAGCATAAAATAACAAAAAAGTAGAACAATTAATGGCCCTAGAACCACACGTACTAACGAGAGAAATTCAGCATAAATTTATTCATATTATGGGTTTAGGCTGGTTGGGCCGCCCTTTAGCGAGTGTTCTGCAGCAATATGGTGCGAATGTTTCTGGCAGTGTCACTAGCGCAAGTAAGCAGCAAATGCTGCTTACTGAATCACTCACTGCAGATATTTTCGACCTGTATAAACCCATAAACAAGCAATATACAAGTAATGGGAAAGTCTTGGCAACTCGTTTTACAGATGCCTCACTGGTGCTTAATATCCCGCCTGGTAGGACAAATTTTTCCCAGCATGCCTTTGTAAACAGTATGATAGCCTTAATTGACTGTGCAATGCAAAATGGCCTACAACAGTTAATATTTATTAGCACTACATCGGTATTCGGCGAGCAGCACGGTAAGGTTAATCAACACACTGCCGTTCAAGCAAAAACAGAATCAGGTAAGGCACATCAAGCGATAGAGGCTCATTTAGCCTTGTATTATCCAGACAAAAGTAAAGTATTGCGCCCGTCTGGGCTGATAGGACCTAATCCTAGTGATACCTCTAACAAGAATCTTGTGGCGCCTAAAATGCGCCATCCAATCTATTCTCTGTGCAACAAGAGCGACATTCCTAATGCTAACGATCCCGTTAATCTGATTCATCAGGCTGACGTAATTCAAGCCATATTAGCCCTGCTAAGCACTCAGCCTGTATCGCATGCTTTTAACTTATCAGCCCTTGCGCATCCAAGTCGTAAAGCGTATTACCAGTGGTGCGCTAAACGCTTGGCGTTGCCTATCCCAACATTTTTACACGACCCGAAAGAGCGCCAATTAGGCAAACTAATTGACGCTACGCAGAGTTTTATTGACTTAGACTTTACCCCAACATATGCAAGCCCTTTCGATATGCTTTAGAATGAGTCAATGATGTACTGTACTATATTGAATCCTAGGTACTTTAATGCAACTGTATTGATAAAAATAAGCGCGAGTACCAATGGAATAAAGGTGCTTAAGGAAAAATTAACATAGCGCTCGAAAAGGCTATCCTTAAAGTTTGGAGCACCCTGCTCTAACTCTTCGTTAAACGCGCTTTTCTTCCAACGATAAACAACAAACAAACAAATTAGAAGACCATTTAACGGTAAAATAGTATCGTAGAATACGTCATACACCACATCAAAAAATGACTTGTCTGCGCCGCCATAGCTAACAAATGAAGTGAAAAACTCAAACCAGCCAAATGAAAACGCACACATTAGCGAGAGCACCAACAATAGCACCCCACAAATTAGTAAAGAGCCTTTACGCGACTTTCCTTTTTCGCTCATAAGCGCGGCAACCGGGACCTCAAAGATAGATACTAAGGACGTAATAGCCGCAAAAAACACGAGTAAAAAGAAAATACAGGCAACAAGACTTGCGCCAAAGTAGCCTAAGGTTGTTTGTAGGGCTAAGAAAATTTGCGGTAAATATGAGAAAATCATCGAAATTGACGACTCGCTCAACTCAGCAGTATTCACTGAAGGGTTAAACGAGAATATAGCCGGTAATATCATTAAGCCTGCGGTGAACGCAACAGCCGTGTCGGTTAGTGCAACAAGCTTTGCCGATGAGGGTAAGTCGGCATCTTTGCTTATGTAGCTGCCATAGGTAATCATAATACCCATGCCTAAAGATAAGGAGAAAAACGCTTGAGAAAGGGCGGCGTTTACAACGCTTGCGTTAATTTTATTGAAATCAGGAATTAAATAAAATTTTAAGCCAGCCATCGCGTTGTCTTGAGTTAATACAAAGGCAACTAAGCATAGCAGCATAGCAAATAGTGCTGGCATTAAAATTTTGGCAGCTTTTTCAATTCCTTCTTTCACCCCGCCCTGCAGAATTAAGTAAACAATAGCCAATACAATAGCCATATAAACAAACAGATCGTAGCCAGAAATGAAACTACTGAAGGTGTCAGGTTGCGCCAAAACGTCAAGATTACCCATCGCCGATTCAGTCAGATATCCAAATATCCAAACCGTAATCACCAAATAAAATACGGCAATCATAAAAGGAGTAATGATGGACAACCAGCCCGCAACTCGCCAGCGGCGACTGCCACCCGAAAGATCGGTGAGTGCTCCTAGCGGATCTTTTTGACTTGAGCGCCCTATTGTCATTTCCGCAATCATAACGGGCAAACATATTAAGATAACAAAGATTGCGTACATCAGTAAAAATGCACCGCCGCCATTTTTGGCTGCACCAACAGGAAATCCGACCAAATTGCCAATACCAACCGCAGATCCTGCAGCGGCAAGAATAAAACCAAGTTTTGAGCCAAATTGCTCACGAGAGCCCGCCATGAGTGTTCCTTTTCATCTTTGTTATTTTTATATGTAGAGTATTACGCACTTGAGAAGACAGGTAACGCATCACAAATTTTCTGCTAAATGTTAACAGCAGTTAACAAAAATGTCTGCTTTTTGTAAGGAGAAATATTGGATTTTAAATAATAAGGGGCTTGCCGCCTCTATTACTAGGCGGCTTTACATTAGTATGGAATGGTTTTTCCATCCCAGTCAATGTAATAAGGAGAGTGCTGCGCATTAAATCCGTGCATATGACTGAGTAACTGGGAAACCGTAAATTCGGCGCTAAACAATTTACCTGGCTTCACGTTAGATTGAAAGGGTTTTGAAAGGCCTGTGTCAACCGTGCCTGGATGATAACAGGCGAGTGTTGTATTGGGTGCACGGCGCATGTATTCAATGCTGGCGGTTTTCACAATCATGTTAAGTGCTGCTTTTGATGCACGATAGCCGTACCAGCCGCCAAGGCCGTTTTCACTAATACTGCCTACCCTTGCACTGAAGAAAACAATACTAGCTTTGTCTTTTGCCACTATCTTTACCAAATACTTTAGCCACATGGCCGGCACCGCGGTATTAACCCGAAAGTACTCGGCTAACTGCGCCGGATCGATATCCTCTAAGCGTTTTTCAGGCTTTAAGGTTTTATCGCCTGAAGTATGCAGAACACCCGTGGTACAAATTATGCGAGAAAACCTTATCTTTTTTTCAATCAGTTCATCTACAAATGATTTAATACTGTGTTCGTGTGTGGAGTCAAACGTAAAATGCTGCTGATTATGAAAAACAGTAGACGCTTGGCCCCGCGAGACACTGTACACCTGTGCATCAGGACTATGAGTGCATAGCTGATTAACCAGTTCTTTTCCTATACCTCCACCTGCACCTATTACTAATACATGCTCACTCATTAATACTTTACCTTACAGTCGGTTTCACAGCGCTTTTTGCCCGTTAGTAGATAAGAGACTTTGTATCGGTTTTTAGCGAATAGTAAATATAATTTATCTGCGAAAAACTTAATAACAGGCCATCTTAGGGGGGCATAAAGCCAAGAATGACCGACTTCACTCCACGCTCGGTGTGTCGCATCTAGCCCTACTAACATAGCGCCATCTTCAGTCATTCCATGAATACGTTCGTTTAATGCGTGCCAATCTAAATCTGGATATTTGGTGGCGAAATCGCTGTCCATTATATCCACAAACGACAGCTTACCTTGAGTATTGCGTTTCTTTAGATGCTTCATTTCTATTTCGCACAGTGGACACTGCCCATCATAGAAAATTGTAAATGCCATAAACAGCCTCTCTTTCTCTTTGAGCAAAGCTCCTAGCTTTGCTGATAATGGGTGTTGTACGTGTGAATGCAAACATTAGATGACAATAAAAACACAAGACCTATACCGGCTTTCGTTTTATGGCTGTGAGGCGTAAATCCAAATGAACAGCCGAATTGTAATCACGCATGCAAAGGATAAACCTTTGTTGGCAACTCTAAACGCGATGGATTTACTTTTCCACACATGGCTATTTAAACCACATGGGGTTGATGGCCAATTCAAACAGAAGAGGCGTGAATTCTTCATACCTAGGCTTGTCATAGATGCAGGTAGCGTTGTTTGGGTATTGTTGGCGCCATGGGTCATTAATTAAGAATAAACGCTCACCGTCAACGGCGAGTCCTTCTAATGCCGAGTTACGCATTTTGTGTGAGGTGCCTTTGCCACATTTTGCATCCGATGGTGCATACAAAATCAAATCAACTATGATTGCTGGGCGCTGCTTTGCTAAATCAAGGATCCAAAGCTGGTCATTGTTTCGGGCAACCGCAATAAGATATCCTTCACTATCTGCACTTGGATAATACACATCCATCCCGTTAATGGGGTTTATTAGCGACATGCTGCTAGGAAACAATAGATTACTGTCTGTCACTTTTAGGAAGCTGTCAAGCGTATCAAACATATCGGGGGAATACGCAATCTCAAAAACACGGGCAGCAGCGCTAGCGTCTTGTTCAATGCCAAACAATAAACGATTGTCGCGGGTAAACGCTAAGCCCTCAATACCGTCATTTTCGATATTTTGACCAAGACCACGTTTATCGATGTTATCAAGGGCGTCAAACTCAATAGCGCGAACGCCAGTTAATAATAAGGTCTTGTTAATCACTTCGAGTTTGGCGATTAGCGCTGGGTAACGCGTAAAATTATTGTTAGCAAACTGATCGAAACACTCTCCTTCTATTTTACTGCCACGCGTGCCATCTTCTGTCACAATTAACCATTGATTGGTTTGTCCAGGAATAGCCACTAAGGCCTCGTAGTCTGGCCTAGTGTTTAAGTAATCTGCAAAACAGCTCGCGTTAGCTACATGCGGCGCAATTTCAATTGGTCCAAGTGTTGTGTCAATCACAGCGGTGTTTTTGTTAATAACATGCAGGCGCCGAATTTGGTGTTCTAGCGCAGAAGCATCAGAAACAGAGTACATTTTATCTCCCACTACTGTTAAACCAGACGTTTGTGGGTCTTGCATATACTCACCGTTTGACTCTGTGAGCCATTTTCCTACGATGGTTGCGCTGTGAAACTGTGTGCTAGGGGTAAATGGCTTGTTATTTGATGAATTATGAGTCGCTTGATTAGCAGCGCTCCAACTTACACTTACTAAGCACAATAGCCCAAATATACACTTGAAGGCTGTTGCCCATTTATCCAAAAAAAGAGAAAAAGAACTCGAGATCATTTTAGCTTACACCACAATAATTATTTACACGACAACGCAATTGTTTAGAGAATATTACATTAATTATAAGATATTTAGACGTTTTTTACGTAATATAAAGCAAAACGTCGAGAACAGCTCACAAGAGCACGACGACGACACATACCTAAAGTTATCCAGTATGCTGCTATCTCTTTTATATCAAGACCAGACGCTGTTTAGTTTTAAATTTAGTCAGCAGCTTACACGTGTCATTCATGGGTCTTGCCGTAAAGCTCATTTCAAAGGCAAAGATGCTCTACCTCAGTTAGACACGCAACTGGCGCATAGCATTGAATTTGCTAAAACCAGCGACAGACCCGACCTTGTTTTATTTACGGGTGACCAAGTGTATATAGACGACGCAGCGGGCCCCATGCTGCACGCGATTCAACAGGTTGTTCGCCTACTGGGCCTATACCACGAAGAGTTTAAAGGCAGCATAATGCTCAACAACAAGTCAAAGCAAAAAGATATCGTTAATGGTGCCTGCTTAGGCTTGTTGGAACTAAACGAAAATGGCCAAGAACAGGTATGCAAATTGATCCTTGCTGACGGCTCTATGGTAAGCTTTAAACAAGACAAATAATATATTCTCGCGTACCTATTTATTTCTAGTGCGCAGCGTTTATAAAGTGAACTTTCAAGCAAAACCCAATAGGATAAAAATGACTAAGCCCATTTCAATCGGTATTTTTTATGGCTCAACGACTTGCTACACTGAAATGGCGAGTGAAAAAATTCAGCAACAACTCCAAGCGCTGCTACTTCAAGGCGACGTGGTGGGGCAGGTTGAGTTGTTTGACATAAAAGATACTGCATTAGCAAAGTCGCAAAACTATGACGTTATTTTATATGGTATATCTACTTGGGATTTTGGCGAATTACAAGAAGATTGGGAGTCAACCTGGGACGATATAGCTACGCTTGAGCTAAGCGGAAAAGTAGTCGGACTATTTGGCCTTGGCGACCAGCTTGGCTATGCTGACTGGTTCCAAGACGCGCTTGGTATGCTACACGACGAGCTTATTTTGCTAGACTGCGATCTAATAGGCTACTGGCCAAACGAAGGCTATGAGTTTGTGGCATCAAAAGGGCTGACACCAGATGAGCAGTTTTTTGTGGGCCTAAGCCTTGATGATGAAAATCAATACGAATTAAGCGACACGCGTATAAAACTGTGGTGCAAACAAGTTATTGACCAAATTCACGAGCTTAACGCGGCATAATTCTACAAAAATGTATAGTAGAGGTAAATTTGTTAACTAATTTTACACATTCCCTCTGTTCATTTTTTTCTGAGTAGATATACTATCGAAATAGTCGTTTAATAAAGAGCTTTACGTAATGAAAAGAAAAAAGCATACCTCCGCCGATGATGACGCACAAATAGATATGACACCAATGTTAGACATAGTCTTTATTATGCTAATATTTTTTATTGTCACCACAACCTTTGACAACTCTAAAGGTTTGTCGGCTAATCGTCCTCCGGAAAACCAAAACACATCAGAACCTAGTAAAGCCTTGTCGATTCGAATCGACGCGGACGGCACTATTCACATGATTGGACGCATTGTTGATATTCGCCGTGTAGTGGCCAACACACAAACCTTTTTAGCTGAAAACAACACTACTTCAGCCGCGATACAGGCACATGAAGATGCTGAACACGGTGTTGTGGTTGATGTAATGGACCAAATTAAGCAAGCGGGTATTGAAAGTGTTTCAGTGTTGGTTAAGAAAGGTTCATAGAAGAAAGTAGATATAAAATTAAGGGGGCCAGATTCAATGAGAGTTTTTTAAAAAAGTCGCTTTGAATCTGAGCCCACTGTCTCTTACCTCACTACTTTTTTATGTAATGAACGTTGATTTTTTCTTTAATTCTGTCGCTGACGTATAAACCAGTCGTCATAGCTCAACGAAAAGCTTTCATCCTGACAGTCCGCTGGGTGAGCATATAAGCCAAAATTTTCATCCTCGTGATGCGTTAAAATAACTGCAATTTTAGGCAAGTGCTTAATCTCATTGTGCATGGGGTCCCATATAGGCACATGGTAGTCGGCTAATCTTAGAACAGGCACATTCAGCCCGTTTATTTCAGTATAATGGTCCGGAATCGGATTAGGAATAATTGCATAAATACAATGAAAGGGAATATTCACCTGAACGCCATCCCACCAGAAGCGCTCTACTTTTATTTTATCAAACAAGTTTGATATTTTTTTGGGTAATACTACATTCACGGTGATATTCCTTCTTAGACGACTTTTGAAGTGGGCACGTCAAAAGTTTTGATTTTATAATCAATACACCATGTGCTCTATCTTATCAACTTTTTTTAGTCTCAATTTGCCTTAGCAAGGTTCATTATGCTTAAAAGATTAGAATAGCTGTAGATTAATCATTTCATTTGCCACTTGCTCAGCATATACAGGTCTATATTTAGCCAAAGGCCCTTTCATTATTGGTGAGATACCTTCTAAGATTTTTATGCCCCAAGCCTCCCCAGGTCGGTGATCGCTTCTGTTTCCCATGAGCAAGGGGGGTCTAACCGCGGCTGCATTGGGTAGCTGGGGCATAGTTAAAATGGCATTTTCTAATTCACCTTTAACGCGCAAATAAAAATTATTGCTTTTAGCATTTGCACCAATCGATGAGATCCATACAAAACTCTTGGCTCGCTGGGCTCTGGCTAACTGCGCGCACACGTGCACGTATTCAAAATCGACTTTTCTAAACGCTGACTTACTCCCCGCTTTTTTCATGGTAGTACCTATACAGCAGTACACATGGTCAACAGTAAAGTAGCCCTGATAGTCTTGTAGTATTGTAAAGTCAATGACCAAGGGCTCTATTTTAAGCATAGGATCATGATAATTATTAGTTGTTAATGGCGCCCTGACTAAGCATGTTATTTTATGGTAGCGGTCGTCTTGGCATAGCTGATTAACTAATGCTTTACCCACTAATCCGGTAGCACCCATTACAATTGCTGTTAATTTACCCATATATTATTGACTGCTTAAGCCTAGTGACCAATCTATGCCTATTGTTACGCTGAAAATTCATTATTAGTGTTTGTGTTTAGCCAATTAAGTGTAAAAAAAATAGGCCTGCTTAATTTATTTGTTCAATTCAACGCTAGGCGCTGCGATTGACTAGATACCCAAATTTTGAGCTATCAGTCAGTATCAAAATTACCCGCGGTTTGAACGTTAAACTGAGTTATTGATTTATAGGGATACTTAAATAATCGCCCTTTTCCCCCGTCACCCCTTGTTTATCAAAGGCAATTAAACGCTTATTGGTAAGTAAGTGCAAATCACGGACCATTTTATAAGCGTGGATCACCTGCTCATTATCGGCGAGTACTTCGCCAAGCTCGGCTAGCAGGGCTTGGGCTTGGGCTTGGGCTTGGGCGTCGACTTCAATAGCGTTGCCTATTAAGACATACTATTTTAATTCAACATAAATGATAAATATAGAAAATACGCATTAGTAATGGTTTATGATAGCCTGTTACAACTAATGAAAATATAAACTATAGAACCTTAGTAAAAGCCTTTATGACAAACATTTCCTTTACCGACATTAGCCTTGCACACGAGCGCATATTACACATGGTGCAGCGAACGCCCATAGTACAGTCAACCTTGTTAAATACATGGCTAGGCCACGATATTTATTTCAAAGTAGAGTGCTTACAAACGACTGGTGCCTTTAAACTGCGTGGTGCAAGCAACTTTATCGCGAAACTGGCACAAAATAATAGCTTACCCAAACACATAGTTGCTAACTCATCGGGGAATCATGCACAAGCTGTTGCGTATGCAGCTAAGCATTTCAACATCCCCGTCACTATTTATTGCACTAAATCGATATCGACTGTGAAGGCCGCGGCTACCGCCTACTACGGCGCAACATTAGCACAGTTTGACGACAGACCAAGCGCAGACAAGGCGGTTGAATTGGCCAGCAAGCAGCCTGGCGTTGTTTGGATACCCCCGTTCAATCACCCTGATATTATTGCTGGCCAAGGCACCGCAGCACTTGAAGCTTTGCAACAGACTAGTGACATCGATGCGATATTTGTTCCTTGTGGAGGCGGTGGCTTGGCTGCAGGTACGCTCATTGCCGCTAAGCATATAAGGCCTAATGCAAAGGTTATAGGAGTTGAACCCTTAATGGCAAACGACGCAGCGCGCTCGCTCAGGGCTGGCCATATAATCGCCTTAGACAAGGCACCTATTACCCTAGCAGACGGCGCTGCCACCCCAAGTGTGGGAGAGCACACCTTTAAATACTTAAAGCAGCTAGACGCATTTTATGAGGTAGACGAACAGCAAATTGCCTATTGGACACAGTGGTTGCAACATTTACTAAAATTACACATAGAGCCTACATGCGCCATGGTAATGCAAGGTGTGAAGGAGTATTTACAAAACCTTCCAAAACATCTTTCTATCGGTAATAAACGCCAACAAATTTTAGTGATTATATCGGGTGGTAATATAAGTGCGCAGTCTATGGTCGCTATCTGGCAGGAAGATCATCTGAAATATCCACCAAGCTTGTAAAAATATATCATCCTTTTACGGGTGAACGCTTTGCATTATGGAGCATGAATAGTCAAAGATGAAACGGTGAGCAAGTTTTCGTTAGCTAGCACTGACGTAGACGAATCTTTTGCGCTCACCATTTTGAGTTTGGACTTGGCCTATAAACATATCGTAGGGCCTTACCCATAGCAATCCTTCGCCATATAAAGGCCTGTATAAGACTAGCAGACTTTCATCTTCCGAATGCCTGACTAGGTCAATAACTTCATAAAACTCACCTTTGTAGTGCTTGTATTTGCCCTTTTTTATGTTAACCATTAATTACCTCAGTGGTTTTAGTCGTTTAGTGACAAGTCTACGTTTATACCTTTTTCTCAAAAATAATGTGCTTATCGGCGTATTTATCATTATATTCAAACGATAACTGTTCGTGTTGTGTGTCGGTTGAAGTGTCACAAAACCCAATAAAAACGCCCAACAAGCGCGCATCTTTGCCATTTCTTCGCTCCCAAGCTTCGCGTAATAAATTTACTAATACAGCTTTATTAATATCACTACACTTGTGTTCTTTAGTGGTCTGTCTAAAGTCAGCAAATTTTATCTTCACGCCTATTTTGTCTATCTCACGCGTTACTATGTGTTTAGCGGCTCGATCTTGGAGCGTGGGAACTAAGTTTTTAAGCAAGTAAACCGTTAATTCTTCTAGTGTCGTT
Source organism: Glaciecola punicea (assembly GCF_001756615.1). Lineage (NCBI taxonomy): Bacteria > Pseudomonadati > Pseudomonadota > Gammaproteobacteria > Alteromonadales > Alteromonadaceae > Glaciecola > Glaciecola punicea. Next base: position 71,220 of record NZ_LZXY01000011.1, on the reverse strand, counting down.
AAATTTTCGCTAAATGTGCGCTCTACTGCTACCGATTTTCGGATACGTGAAGTTTCAACTCCTCGTTTATCTATGCCTTGACATTTGCGCCATAAACTAAGACCGAACTTGCCAAAGCGTTGGACTAATTCAGCCTGATTAGTATTTCTAATGTCTTGACCGGTGTATAAACCTAAGGCTTGTAACTTAGCAAAAGTCACCTTGCCCACTCCTGGAATTTTGTTTAAGGGCAACTGTTCAATAAAGGAAATTATTTGCTCAGGTTTAACTAAATACTGGCCATTTGGTTTGTTCATATCTGAAGCAATTTTAGCAATGTACTTCAATGGTGCTATACCAGCAGATGCTGTTAAGCCTAACTCAAGGTGTATATGCTTGCGAATATCTTGGGCGATTAAGGTAGCCGAACCGCCAAACTGTTCGACGTCAGTCACATCTAAATAGGCTTCGTCTAACGAAAGAGGCTCAACTAAGTTAGTATAACGACTAAATATTTCACGAATTTGCGTACTCACGTCTTGGTATACTGACATTCTGCCAGGCACAATAATTAAATCGTTGCATAGCCTTTTCGCCACAGATGTCGGCATTGCAGAGCGCACACCAAAGCTACGGGCAATATAATTGCAGGTTGACAGAACCCCTCGTTGGGCCGATTTGCCACCCACCGCGACCGGCATATTTGCTAGCGCAGGATTATCTCTTATTTCCACGGACACATAAAAGGCATCCATGTCGACATGTATAAATTTTCGCATAGCAGGCTCTATAGTGAGGTTAAACAGCTGTATGTAATAACAGCATTATGAACTGCAGACAAAAATATATCTATACCTATAGAATGTTTTGGGAGTGCAAGGAGGAAAGATGAGGCAGTATAAGCTTAAGATTAACTGAGGCTTATAAATAATTATAGAATTTGTTTGCTTTTCCACTCATCAAGTTTTGCCTGGCGAACCATCTCCCTGTCAAGACGTGCCTTTTTTCTGTCGCATGGCTCTGGGCAATCACAGGCCTTCTCAACGCCTAATGCGCCTAGACCCCCGCATGAGCCTGAAATGCTCTTTCTTTGAAATATGTACCCTATTGCCATCGCAAACGACATAAGTAAGAAAAAACAAAACGCTAAAATAAATGTACTCAAGGTAACACTCTCCTGCTGTCTCCGGCAAATTGTTAATCACCCTTCGGTGTCAACTACTGCTAAAGAATTCACTGACACGCTTGCGCATGCTATTTAACAACTATTAACTAAACATTATTTTATCACAAAGATACTCTTTTGGTCTAATTCTGCTCAATTACCTGTACGTTTTGAATAAAGGCTTTTGACTGATATTCTACAAAATCTTCACCTTCTTTGGTGATAAATAAAGCCGCTATACCTTCGTTTTCAGCAAGCGCTCTGCCTTTTTCACTACCCATTACCATTAGTGCAGTCGATAAACCGTCTGCCTCAATTGATTTTGCTGTTACCACCGTAACCGACACTAAATTATGGGTAATGGGATAACCAGTAATTGGACTTATAAGATGTGAATATCTGACCCCGTCTTCTTCGTAATAATTCCGGTAATCGCCCGATGTTGCAATAGCATTGTTGCCTATACTTACAATCTGCTGAATAGAGCGCTGACCTGATAGAGGTTTCTCTATCGCTATTAACCATTTTTCATCATTCTCTTTAGCGCCAGCAGCACGCATTTCACCGCCTATTTCAATTAAAAAGCTAGTGACACCTTTAGACATAAGTAACTCCGCTATTTCGTCTACAGCATATCCTTTTGCAATAGTGGACAAGTCTATGTAAACATTAGGACGCAACTTTACTATTTCTGAATTTGCTAATCGAAACTTGTCTACTCCTACGTATGCCATGGCAGATGAAAGCTGCTCAGGTGATGGAATTTTATTGGCTCGTTTTTGCGGCCCGAAGCCCCACATATTCACAAGAGGTCCAACGGTAATGTCCAACATACCGTCGCTTATGCTGTGCAGTTCCAATGCTTTTGTGATGACATACTCGGTTTGAGTTGATATTGGGAACGCAACGTTAGCAGGACTCTTATTTAACAGCGATAATTCAGAATCAGTAATGTATGTGGACATTAGTTGATTTACATTTATAAGCAAAGCATCAATTTGCTCTTGCATTTGGGCCGGTGACAGAAGAGTAACAGCTTTGTCATCGTTCAAATATTTGACACTATATGTGGTTCCCATTGTTTGGCCATTCAGCGTAACCATGGCTGGCGGTTGGCCTGAACAAGACCATAAGAAGAATGACAATATAATCGTCAGTGTAGCTAATTTGAGTGTTAGTTTCATAATAATACTTATTTATAGTGTGAATGACGGTAGGGAAATAATATACAAAAAAGGGGCTTTAGCCCCTTTTTCAATTCTAGTACAGTGAATTATTAGCCGCCGAAATCATCCAGCATAATGTTTTCATCTTCTACGCCTAAATCTTTGAGCATGCTGATAACAGCTGCATTCATCATAGGTGGACCACACATGTAAAACTCGCAATCTTCTGGTGCAGGATGGTCTTTTAGGTACTTTTCTAGCAATACGTTGTGTATGAAGCCCGTGTCGCCTTCCCACTTATCTTCAGGCTGTGGATCGGAAAGCGCGACGTGCCATTTAAAGTTTTCATTCTCCTTCTGTAACATGTCGAAATCTTCGACATAAAACATTTCACGGGAAGAACGAGCACCATACCAGAACGATATTTTACGTTCAGACTTTAGACGACGTAATTGATCAAACAAGTGAGAGCGCATAGGCGCCATACCTGCACCACCGCCTACAAACACCATCTCAGCTTCAGTGTCCTTTGCAAAGAACTCACCAAACGGACCAGAAATAGTCACTTTATCACCTGGTGTTAATGACCAAATAAACGAAGACATTATGCCAGCAGGCAGACTCAAATTGTTAGGCGGAGGTGTTGCAATACGCACATTCAACAAAATGATACCCGCTTCTTCTGGGTAGTTTGCCATTGAATAGGCACGGATAGTCTCTTCTTCACATTTTGATTCAACATTAAAGAAACCAAAATGTTCCCAATCTTTACGATATGTTTGAGGTACGTCAAAGTCTTTATATTTAACATGGTGAGGCGGCGCTTCTATCTGAATATAACCACCGGCTTTAAACGGCACGCTTTCGCCGTCAGGAATGCCAAGCTTAAGCTCTTTAATAAATGTCGCTACGTTGTCGTTAGACAATACTGCGCAGTCCCACTTTTTGATCCCAAATACTTCCTCTGGCAGCTCAATTTGCATGTCTTGCTTAATTGCCACTTGACACGCTAGGCGGCAGCCTTGCTTAGCGTCGCGTTTAGTTATGTGATCTAGCTCTGTCGGCAGTATTTCACCACCACCGCCTTTTATATCAACCCGACATTGACCGCATGAACCACCGCCGCCACAGGCTGATGACACAAAAATACCAGAGTCTGAAAGTGCGCTTAACAATTTTCCACCCGTTTGAGTGATAATGGTATTTTTTGGGTCATCATTAATCATTATTTTGACGTCGCCACTAGGTACCAGTTTTGACTTAGCAAACATGATAACAAATACCAATATCAATACAATTGCGATGAACATGCCAACGCCTAAATAAATATCTACATTTTCCACTTTAAAAACTCCTCAATCGCCTTACAGCGAAACGCCGGTGAATGACTGGAAACCAAGAGCCATAAGGCCCGCAATCATAAATACTGAACCTAAACCGCGGATACCGTCGGGCATATCTGCATATTTTAGCTTTTCACGTACTGCCGCTAATAGTACTATAGCTATTGCCCAGCCTATACCGCTGCCGATGCCATAAACAATACTTTCTGTAAAGTTGTATTCACGTTGAACGGCAAACGCTACGCCACCAAATATTGCACAGTTAACCGTAATGAGTGGCAAAAATATTCCCAAGGCGTTATACAGAACCGGAAAGAACTTATCTAATGTCATTTCCAAAATCTGTACCAGTGCAGCTATTACGCCAATAAACGTCAAGAAGCTCAAAAAACTAAGGTCAGCTTCAGGAAAACCAGCCCAAGCAAGTGCACCAGGCGCCAAAATGACAGTAAAAATAACTTGGTTAACGGGTACTGAAATACCCAGCACCACAATTACCGCGACACCTAAACCCATAGAAGTCTTCACTTTTTTAGACACTGCTAAAAAAGTACACATGCCCAAGAAAAGCGTCAGTGCCATATTTTCTACAAATACAGCTCTAATAAATAATGATACATATTGTTCCATGACCACTTATTCCTTAGGTTCGACTTGTTCTGGGCGTGCAACACGTATTGCCCAAATCATTAGGCCTATTAATATAAACGAGCTAAATGGTAAAATAAGTAAGCCATTACCTGTATACCAACCACCGTTTTGTACTAAAGGAAGAATTGTGTAGCCTAGAAGTGTACCAAAGCCGAAAAGTTCTTTTACAATACCTATAACTATCAATATAAAGCTATAACCCAAACCGTTGCCTATTCCATCAAGGAAGCTCATGAAAGGGGGCGACTTCATTGCATAGGCTTCGGCTCGTCCCATTACTATGCAGTTGGTTATAATAAGACCCACAAATACCGATAATTGCTTAGATATTTCATAGGAGTATGCTTTAAGTACTTGGTCAACCACTATTACCAACGACGCAATAATTGTCATTTGCACAATAATTCGGACGCTCGAGGGTATTTGATTTCGAATTAACGAGATAAATAAGTTAGAAAAAGCACACACTACTGTGAGCGCTAAGGACATCACCAATGCCGTCTCTAATTTAGTTGTGATCGCTAACGCAGAACATATACCAAGTACATGCAGCGCTATAGGGTTACTATCTACTACCGGCCCGAAGAGGGCTTTTTTCATTTCTTTTGTATCAGCCATATTCTTGCCTTAAGATTTCCAAGATTGATTTTTCAGATAGGTACCAAAGCCGTTCGGCCCAGCCCAATAAACAAGTGTATTTTCAACGCCATTACTCGTTAAGGTCGCGCCTGACAGGCCATCTACTGCATATGGATTGTCGTTACCCACGTTCTTTCTGACCGTAATAGCAACCTCACCGTCTTTAAACAGCCGTTTACCATCCCACTTCTGCTGCCAAGCTGGATTTAATATTTCAGCACCAAGTCCTGGCGTTTCTTTATGTTGATAATAAATCAATTCTCGAATAGTTTGGCCGTCACTATCAAGCGCTAAGAAACCGTACATCAAGTCCCATAGACCACTGCCGTGGACGGGTAAAATTATTCTTGACACATCTCCAGACTCGTCTTTTATATGATAAACCATAGCGATGCTTGAGCGCTGTTTGAAGCCTACATTACTTTTACCAACCTCAACGCCAAACTCGTCGGTTTTCGCTGCTTTGTACATATCGAAGTCTTCACTAGGCTTATCAACATATTCACCGCTTGATAAGTCAACAAACTTCTCCACAACCAAAGCATCGTACATAGCGGCAATGTCTGATTTATCTGTGGCCTCATCTAGCAATCCAGCTGCACTTAACACATTAGATTTTTTATCCAACGCGGCATTTTCTTGCTGCAGGCTGCGTAAACCTACTGCTGCGCTTGACACAACAATAGAGCATACGAAACATACTGCAACCACCACACCAACTGTTTTTCCTAAAGTCTCTTTTTTAGCCGACACGAGAGAGCCTCCGTTTTATATTGCTTTGTGCAACAAAATAGTCAAATAGAGGTGCCCATAGATTCGCGAACAAAATTGCCAACATAATACCTTCTGGGAATGCCGGATTTAACGCTCGTATGAACACTGTCATGAAGCCAATAAAAATACCATAGAACCATTTGCCTTGATTCGTAAATGCGGCGGAAACTGGATCTGTTGCCATAAAGAACATACCAAAGGCTAAACCGCCAATAACGAAGTGGAAGTACCACGGCATATTCATCATTGCGTTTGACGCTTCGCCTCCACCAATAATATTTAGCAGCAGTCCAAAGCCTGCAGCGCCTAGTGCTACGCCTGATACAATTCGCCAACTTGCAATCCCTAAGTACATAATAAACAAACCGCCTATCAAAATCATTAGGGTTGATACTTCCCCAACCGAGCCTGGAATATTGCCTAAGAAAGCTTGAATGAAGTTTTCGCTAGTATACTCAAGCGTGCCATTTGCGCCTTGTGTTAGCCACGTTGCGCCAGAGTATCCGTCAGCCGCTACCCATACTTGGTCACCCGATATTTGAGCAGGATATGCAAAGTACAAAAATGCTCTGCCTGACAGCGCTGGGTTAAGAAAGTTACGGCCAGTGCCGCCGAATATTTCTTTGGCAATTACTACACCAAACGTGATACCTAAAGCAACTTGCCATAGTGGAATAGTTGCTGGCAAGGTCAATGAAAAGAGGACGGAGGTCACAAAGAAACCTTCGTTAATTTCGTGTTTTCTGACCGAAGCGAATAACACCTCCCAGAAACCACCGACAATAAAGGTTGTCGCATATATAGGCACAAAGAAACATGCACCGTAAGCTAGCATGCTAAACCATCCGGTGTTGGCGTCCATACTGCCGCCTAGCATGGTGAATAGCGCAGCCTGCCATATGTCGGGCAAAGTACCAGCGCCGGCTAAAATGGCTTCGTGCGCTTGAGCACCAATATTGTACATACCGTAAAACATGGCTGGGAAAGTAGCCATCCACACAAAAATCATAATTCGTTTTAAGTCAATACTGTCTTTTACGTGAGTATTAGCCTTGTTTACTTTGCCAGGCGTATAGAAGATAGTCGCCGCAGCTTCGTAAAGCGCATAGAATTTCTCGTATTTACCGCCAGCCTCAAAGTCTGGTTCAACTTTTTCAATAAGCGTCTTTAAACCCATGATTTATCCCTCAGATTCAATAGTAGTTAATGCTTCTCGCAACACTGGACCGTAGTCGTATTTACCCGGACATACATAGGTACACAGGGCCAAATCTTCTTCGTCTAGCTCGAGTGCACCCAAAGTTTGTGCGCCGTCGGTATCTCCCGATAACAGGTCGCGTAACAATAAAGTGGGTATAACATCTAGAGGCATAATGCGCTCATAATTACCAATTGGCACCATAGAGCGGTCTGAACCATTAGTCGTCGATGTCATGTTAAACAATTTCTTAGGGCTTAAATGCCCTAAGTAAGCGCGCGTCACTGAGTGCTTATTCGCACCAGGCGAAATCCAGCCTAAAAACCTCTTCTCAGCATCTTCTTGTATCAATGACACTTGAAGGTGGAAGCGGCCTAAAAACGCCTGAGGACCACTTGCTTTGGTGCCATTTAGCACTGAACCTGAAATTACACGAGTGGGGGCGTCGTAGCACTGACCATCGACTAGCTCTTTAGTACTCGCGCCTAGCACAGTGCGGACTATCGTGGGCGACTTTGCCGCAGGACCAGCAATGGATATAACACGGCGTGTATCTAGTTCACCTGATGTAATCGAGGCGCCGAAGCACAATACGTCCTGGTAGTTGATATGCCACACTTTTTTACCCACGCCAACGGTGTCAAGATGATGAATGTGGGTACCCACTAAACCAGCCGGGTGAGGCCCAGAAAATTCATGTACTTCAACGTTTTCGCCAGACGCACTAACATTAGCGCCAGAGGCTTTACACACAAATATTTTCCCACCTGATACAAGTTGCGTAAGTACCTTTATACCGTTGGCAAAATCTTCTTCGCGCTCTGAAATAACCAGTTGCGGGTCAAGCGCCAAGGGGTTCGTGTCAGTTGCCGTGACAAAAATTGAATGTGGAGTACTGTCAATAGCAGGGGCTTTACTATAAGGCCGCGTTCGTAGCGCTGTCCACAAACCAGTCTCAATCAATGTGTCGACTAGCTTTTGACGTTCAGTGTTCAGAATGTTGTCAGCTTCTATTTTGTCAAAAGCGACAAACTCCTCTCCTTTAACGCCAATCACAACCGACTGCAGCACTCGCCTAGCGCCACGATTTATTTCAATCACGTCGCCTGCAGCAGGTGAAACAAACTTCACGCCAGGATTCTTTTTGTCTTCAAACAAAAGCTGGCCTTTTTTAACCACATCGCCTACCTGCACATGCATGGTAGGCCGCATCCCTATATACTCTTCTCCCAACACAGCTACCTTAGAAACGACAATAGTGTCGCCTATCGCTTGTTTAGGTGCCCCATTTATTGGAAGGTCTAAACCTTTTTTGATTTTAATCATTGCAAATTGCTACTCTCGATAGTTACTAATTTAAATTGGCCTGACGCAAGCCACTTTAAATTAGCATCTACTGTTCTAGGTATGAAAATAGACACATGCATGCTGCTTCGCCTCTTTCTTTGAGAGATGAGTGTGGCAACGCGTAGTGTGCTTCTTAGCTTTATATATTATTTCGGTGTATTAGTAGATAAAAGAGGCCCTGAAATCGACACCGCAGCTCTTCAAAATGGATTGATTTGCATCAATGCTTGTGCACAGCAGCACCGTAACCTAATTTTACGACATTATTTTAACATTAACTGGTCCCAAAAGGCTATGGTAATTGTACTATAACTACCAATATACGTTGATAGTCGTATAGAAAAAGCAACGCACAAGGCAATTATAAAAGGCGCGTGTAATTATTTATATTTTAAATAAACACCAAATAATAAACAAGCCCTTCACTTGCCTTGCGAAATAGCAAACGCTATAGAATATAAACTCGTGTTAAGGACTACGGGCTATAGACATTGAGCCACCGCTATTATCGCCATTGCACAAGTGTGTCTACATCGGCTTCATAATCAACGTCTTGAACAGCAAAGCCAAACAGGTTTAGAAACTCAGTGTTATAGCCTTTATAGTCGCTTAACTCATGGAAAGTATCTTGTGTGACTTGATCCCACAGCACTTTTATCTTGGCTTGAGTAGCGTCATTGGTTTCTTTGTCGTCCATTCTGAAACGCTTCATATCGTCAAGCGTAGGATCTTGGGAGTATAAACAATTAGTAAACAAGCCCACAATTTGTTCTATACATCCTTCATGGGTGCCTTCTTCTTTCATTACTTTATAGATTAATGAAATATAAAGCGGCATGACAGGAATAGCGCTGCTCGCTTGAGTTACTAAGGCTTTTAGTGAAGACACGTTTGCTTGTGCGTTAATACCTGACAGCTTTTCGATGATAGCACTTGCCGCACGATCTAAGTCTTCTTTAGCTAAACCAATGGTTGCCTGTCCATAAATTGGCCACGTTAATTCCTTTCCAATATACGTGTAAGCCGTGGTTTTACAGTTTTCACTGAGCACACCAGCCTCATTTAGCTGAACTAACCAGCGCTCCCAATCTTCCCCGCCCATTACCTTAACCGTTTGCGCTATTTCATCGTCGGTCGCAGGTTCTAGAGCTATTTCATGCACCAAATCTTTATCCGTGTCATAGGTTTTTGTGGTGTAAGCCTGACCGACCGGTTTTAACGTAGATTTGTATACATCCCCTGTGTCGGGATCAGTACGTCGGGGGGAGGCCAAACTGTATATAACGAGATCGACTTTGCCTAGGTTTTCTTTAATCGCGGCAATTGCCTCAGCTTTAATTTCATCTGAAAATGCGTCGCCATTAATGGTACTTGCATACAAGCCATCGCGATGTGCTTGTTCATGGAAAGCGCCCGTGTTGTACCATCCAGCGGTGCCTGTTTTACGCTGTGAGGGCGCCTTTTCAAAACACACACCTAGGGTGTTTGCCGCGTAGCCGAACGCTGCTGTAATTCTTGAGGCTAAACCGTAACCCGTAGACGATCCAATCACCAACACATTTTTGGGCCCTTCAGTGTTCTGAGCCTGTTGCGTATTGTGCAATTGAGACTTTACGTAGGCAATCTGATTCCCGACATTTTTTTTACAGCCTAACGGGTGTGCATTTGTACATATAAAGCCACGTACCTTGGGTTTAATAACCATGTAATCTCCTGGACTTGATTGTTATATTGATAATAAAAGTGCATGTGAATAGTATGCTTTAGTGAATTTTTGTTAGTAATGTTTGCGCTATGGTAACTGAGCTTTGACATTAAACAAATCTGTCCAGATTCAACTTACCAGCAGCGCGTCTACTTTTATGTTTATGGCAGCACTGAGGGTCTTTATGCCTGGGTTTCTAACGTTTTGTATAAAGATCCCTGCCCATTCACTAACTATTTTGATAATACACTTTCTCAAGTACCTTAACACCATGCTCCTATATTTAAAAAAACCAGCGCAATTAGAGCAACTGGTTTTTACAAAAATTCATTTGGTTTACCTTCATGTCGTAGGTAAGCACATCCTTTGGCTCGCACTAAAACTTACGCTCCTGATTGCCTAATATAAGCGGGTATTAGGCCAGAATATCAAGTAATTCCACATCGAATATCAAGGTGCTGAAAGGGCCAATAGCGGCGCCCGCGCCTTGTTCGCCATAGGCTAGGTCATGCGGCACGTATAAGCGCAGTTTGTCGCCTACCGACATAAGTTGAAGCGCTTCGGTCCAGCCCTTAATAACGCCGCCAACAGGGAATTCGGCCGGTTGACCGCGATCGTAGCTACTATCAAACACAGTACCATCCATAAGAGTACCGTGGTAATGCACACGCACGGTTGAGTCAGCGTTTGGCTTGTCGCCGCTGCCTTGATTAATCACTTCATACTGAAGACCAGACGCGGTTGTAGTAATTTCGTCGCGCTTATTGTTTTTAGCTAAAAAATCAGCGCCTTGCTGAACGGAGCCAGCAAACTGCTCTTTTTTAGCCGCTTCCATACGCTGATGAATCTCGTTAAAGGCAACGCGTAAATCGTCGTTGCTAACGCTTGGCGATACTTTAGCAAAGCCTTCTTTAATGCCATCTTTAACCACTTCAATGTCGAGTCCATCAAAAGGATTTGAAGCCAATTGCTCGCCCATTTGATAACCAATGCCATAACTTGCTTGTTGTTCTATACCGATGTACTTATCTGCCACAGTTGCTCCGTTAATTATTTAATAAGATAAGTGTTTAATTGTATCACACTCATGTTAATGACTAAAAGGCAGTAGCGCACAAAGCCCGTATTATGTCGCTTTGAATGAAGAATACGCATATCTTCGATAAAATATATGGTAAATTATCAGCGCCAAGCAGTCTACAAGGATTGCTTCAGCGTTTATATTTAGTCCCCTTATTCTAATAATAATTTAGTCACATGGAGTTTGTTAGCTATATGAATCCTGCGTTAATAGAGCAACTTAAAGAAACCGTTAAATATTTAGGCGCTACTCTTGGCGACACTATTTTAGAAGAGTTAGGTGAACAATGGCTTGAGACTATTGAGCAAATTCGCCATGACGGCCGTCATTCTTCAACTGGCGATGCATTGAGCACCGAAATGCTTGCCAGCACTTTAGCCAATTTAGACAACCAGTCACTACTTACTATAGCACGAGCTTTTGCACAGTTTTTAACGCTGGCAAACATTGCAGAACAAGAATTTAATATTGCCGCCAATCAAGCAAGTACTTTAGAGTCACAGTTGAATAATCTTAGTCAACATTTAGACCTACGCGCTGATAAAGACAAAGTACTAAGTGCCATTCAAAATCTCAACATCGATTTAGTGCTTACTGCCCACCCCACCGAGGTGAACCGACGAACCAGTATTTACAAACAAAGTCAGTTAGCGGATCAGTTGCATCAGCTCCACAGCGGCAATGTAGGTGATGTTGAAAACAGGCGCATTAAACAGCGCATCGCAGACCTTATTAGCCAATCGTGGCATACAGACGAAATAAGAACCGTTCGCCCCACCCCGGTGGACGAAGCGCGCTGGGGGTTTTCGGTAATAGAAAACTCACTTTGGGAAGCTATTCCTGAATTTTTACGGGACCTGAACGGCTACCTGCACACGAATTTTGACACTGTGCTGCCTTTAGACGCTAAGCCCGTTCAGTTTAGTTCATGGATGGGCGGTGATCGCGACGGCAACCCTTTCGTAACCTCAAGTCTTACTCAAGAAGTACTGCTGCGAGCAAGGCGACGCGCGGCCAAGTTATTTAAAAACGACCTAGACCAGCTCTACTCAGAGCTGTCTATGAATAAGTGTAACACTACGTTGCGCGAGCAAGTAGGTGATGTAAAAGAGCCCTACAGAGCTTTATTAAAACCTCTTATTCAAACCTTAGATCGCACTGCCATAGGCAAAGCCCCCGTGTGCACGTGGATACAAACGAATGAAGAATTACAAAACCCGCTTGTTGACTGCCATCAGTCCTTGCTTGACTGCGGCATGCAGGTAATTGCCAAGGGCTCAATACTAGACATTTTGCGCCGCTCATATTGCTTTGGTATACATCTTCTCAAACTTGATATTAGGCAAGACGCCCAACGCCACAGCGACGTATTTAGCGAACTCACGCGATTTTTAGGCATGGGCGACTACCATCAGTGGAGTGAAGATGACAAACAAGCCTTTTTATTACGCGAGCTATCGTCTCGTCGCCCACTAATACCCCCCAGATGGGAGCCAAGCAACGAGGTTAAAGAGGTATTAGATACCTGTAAAGTAATTGCCAATAACGGCAAAGACGGATTCGGTATTTATATTATTTCAATGGCCAGTGAGCCCTCAGACGTGCTTGGCGTGCAACTTCTTTTAAAAGAGTCTGGGGTGCAATGGCCAATGCCGGTTGCCCCACTGTTTGAAACACTAGACGATTTAAATAATTCTCCCAGCGTTATGCAAAACCTGCTTAGTATAGACTGGTACAAAGGCTATATAAATGGGCAACAGTTTGTCATGATTGGGTATTCAGATTCAGCTAAAGACGCAGGTTCGTTGGCCGCCGGCTGGGCTCAGTATAGTGCCCAAGAAGCCTTGGTTGACTTAGCTAAGGAGCACAACACTAAACTCACCTTATTCCATGGCCGAGGCGGTACTATTGGCCGCGGCGGCTTACCCGCAAAAGCCGCTATTCACTCGCAACCACCAGGCTCACTCGACGGGGGCTTTAGGGTGACCGAACAAGGTGAAACGATCCGCTTTAAGTTTGGTATGCCACAGTTGGCTAAGCGCAGCTTATCTTTATACGCATCCGCGGTGATCGAAGCTGTATTGTTACCGCCGCCTGAACCAAAATCACAGTGGCGCGAAATTATCACCACCATGGCCAACAAAGGCCGAGACAATTATCGCCATACCGTTAACACCGACCCTGAGTTTGTGCCTTATTTTAGAGTCGCCACCCCCGAGCTTGAACTGGGTAAATTACCGCTGGGCAGCCGTCCGGCCAAGCGTAACCCGCACGGAGGCATTGAAAGCTTGCGTGCAATCCCGTGGATATTTGCATGGGCACAAACACGCTTGGTATTGCCTTCGTGGTTAGGCGTAATGCGCGCAATAGATGAAGTGAATCAGGGCGACAATGCCCCCATTGTGCAAGACATGATAGATCAGTGGCCGTTTTTTGCATCACGCTTATCTATGCTCGACATGGTTTTTCAAAAAGCAGATCCTAAGGTGAGTGAAGCTTACGACAAACGCCTCGTGCCCGATGAGCTTTTGCACTTTGGTGCAGCTTTGCGCGAAGAACTGGTGCAGTCGATGCAAAGCTTGCTAAAAATGACGGGCCATGAACACATGATGGAAGATGATCCAAATGCCAGAAACTCAATGCAAATAAGGGCTGGATATTTACAGCCACTGCACTACGTGCAAATTGAGCTACTAGATAGAATTCGAAAAGCGAAATCCTCTAAGTTTGAAGACAACGACGTAGTGGTCCTTGAACGCGCGATGATGGTAGCGATTACTGGTATTGCGGTTGGTATGCGCAACACGGGTTAATTACTGGCTAATGGTGATGATAATATTAAAGAAGCGATGTTAGATGAAAAACGACAATAACCACGTTAGCATTGGTTTACTTAACCCTAAATCAGCCAGTAATGTGGCGGTTATTTTGCGCGCTGCCGGGTGTTTTGGGGTGTCTTCTATTTTTTATACTGGCTCTCGATATACTCACGCCAAAGCTTTTCACGAAGATACGAAGAAGATCCGCAATTTAATTCCTAGCACTGCGGTAGACGATTTACTGTCTGCTTTACCTCAAGGCGCCACTCCTGTAGTAATTGAACTAGTAGAAGGTGCCACTCCTCTACCCGCATTTGTTCACCCTAAAAATGCCTACTATATATTTGGTCCCGAAGACGGATCGGTCCCCCAGCATATTGTTAACGCATGTGAGCATGTAGTGTATATTCCCACGAAAACCAGTATGAATTTAGCCGTGACGGCCAATGTAGTGCTGTATGACCGCTTGGCAAAATCTGACTATGAAAAGGGAGATGACTTAATTAGACAGAGCAGAGATGTTAATAACAACGTGAAGGTAACACGTGCTTGAACATATTAATTGAATAAAAAAACCAGCCTGATGACACACAAGGCTGTTTTTTTTGTGGTGTAAGCGCTACCTAAGTAGCGCAGACTTTCGCACTAAGAACATTTAAGCATTTAGCTATTAACGTAATCAACGCCCATTTTAATGTCGTTGCGGAGTCCATCAAGCATTTCTTCTTTGGCTTTTTGTTCAAAGGCGCTTAATTCACCGTAGGGTAAAATTTCTTCAACGCCGTGCTTACCTAAACGAACAGGATGCGCGAAAAAGGCCGCATCTTCAGAACCGTCTACCTGTACATATGTATATTCTATAACGTCCTTACCCTGCATGGCCGCCACGAGTGACAAACAAAAGCGCGCTGCAGCCTGACCCATAGATAAGGTAGCTGAGCCACCACCGGCTTTAGCCGTTACCACTTCAGTACCCGCGTTTTGAATACGCGGCGTTAGGCTAGCTACTTCTTCATCGGTAAAGGTAATGCCTTTAACCTGAGACAATAAAGGTAAAATAGTGGTACCAGAGTGACCGCCAATAACCGGCACATGCACATCGGAGGTACTTTTGCCTTTAAGCTCTGCGATGAAGGTTTCTGAACGAATAACATCAAGCGTAGTAATACCAAACAGCTTGTTCTTGTTGTAAACACCCTTTGCTTTTAGCGTTTCAGCGGCAATAGCTACCGTGGTGTTAACAGGGTTAGTAATAACGCCTATACATGCATCTGGGCAGTTGTCTGCACAGGCTTCTATTAGATTTTTAACTATCCCTGCATTGATGTTGAACAGATCAGAACGATCCATGCCTGGCTTTCTAGGAACGCCTGCAGGGATCAGCACAATGTCGCAGCCTGTTAATGCTGTCGCTAGATCATCTTTACCAAATCCAGTTACTTTGACGTCGGTGGGTATATGGCTTAAATCCACTGCAACACCGGGAACTACCGGCGCAACATCATATAATGATAATTCAGAGCCTGCAGGCAATTGTATTTTTAACAATAGTGACAAGGCCTGACCAATTCCACCTGCGGCGCCTAATACGGCTACTTTCATAGAGATATCTCCAGTTAACTAGGTTGATAAAAAGAACGCGAAGATTAGCCGAAATGCTCACAAAGCTCAATGATACTATGGTATCAAATATCAAAATAAACATTTTTACCGCAAAAATTGCTTATATAGTGGGCTTATTGCAAGATATACGCATTCTACATGTCGAGCTATGTTATTGCCTATGAGCACCAGTAAACAAGATGTACTGATAAAAGCCTTCCGCGAAATTTTAAAAACTGAGAGCTATGGATCACAAGGCGAGATTGTACTGGCCCTAAAAAAACTGGGTTTTGATAATATTAGTCAGTCAAAAGTGTCGCGAATGTTAAGCAAGTTCGGCGCAGTGCGAACTCGAGATGCGCGTGGTGATATGGTTTATTGTCTGCCGCCTGAACTGGGCATGCCCACCGCAAAAAGCCCGTTAAAGCAGCTAGTGTTAGATATTGTGCATAACAACGTAATGGTGATTATTCGCACCAGCCCTGGGGCCGCTCAGTTAATCGCACGTTTACTCGATTCATTGAGCCATACCGATGGCGTATTGGGCACCATTGCAGGCGATGACACTATTTTTATAGCACCTGCCGACATTACTAAAATTGAAGAGCTTAGGCAGCGTGTGCAAGACTTATTTGATAGTGTTTAAGCACACAAAGCCTGCTTTATGTCTGCATGTTTTTCAAAGAAAGTGCATATTGGTAAAGCGATTTTTTGTTCAATTTATAATGCTCGCTAACCACCGCTGCCGCCGATTTAGGCGGCAGCAAGGCTATGAGCTGGTGCATAAGATCTTTTGCCTGCACGGGAAGCTCTTCTTGCGCTATCGCTTTACAATAAATCATTAGCACAAACTCTCCTTTTTGATGCGCATCCTCTTGGTTTAACCACGCTAGAACATCCTTTGCATTGCCACTTATATACCTTTCAAAACGTTTACTCAGCTCTTTTGCAAGCACAATTTGATGATTATCAGGCAGCACTTGTGCACATACTTCTATGGTGTCTTTAACCCGACGTGGTGCTTCATAAAAGATGCAGGTCATGTGCGCAAGACTAGCAAACTTGAGCGACTGCGCTTTGGCTTTTTGTTTAACGGGCAAAAACCCTAAGTACATAAAGCGGTCGGTCGGCAAGCCTGAGGCACTTAGCGCGGTAATAAGCGCGCAAGGTCCAGGTAAAGCTATTACGTTTATGTCAAGGGAGCGACACGTACTAACTAAGGTGTAGCCTGGATCGCTAATAAGTGGTGTGCCAGCGTCACTAATAAGCGCTATTTTTTCTCCCGCTTGCAGTTTTTTGACTAATAGTTGAGTGCGCTGATCCTCGTTATGATCGTGTAAGCTAATTGAACGCGTTTTAATCAAAAAATGTTGCAGTAAATGGCCAGAATGGCGCGTATCTTCCGCGGCAATTAGGTCGACTTCATTCAAAATATCGATAGCCCGGTTAGACATATCACCAAGGTTGCCAATAGGCGTAGGCACAATATACAAAATACCAGTCACGTTCTTCACTTATAAATAAAAAAACTAATACGCCTAGTTTACACAAACTTAAGTACAGTTTGCATGAATTCAGCTAGATATTTTTATTAAGCCAAGTAGACTAGCGAAGTCAACCTTTATTATCTTTGGGATACTCGTGAACTTACGCACACTTTTTGTCACTTGCAGCATTTCGTTTTTCTTAATTGGCTGCGGTGTTGCACCAAACCAAAAGCCAATATCTGAGCCTGAAAAAAAGCCGCCCTTTGACACTGATATGAGCGGACAAGAACAAAAAGCTTTGGAAAATATTGAGGCGCGTTACGCAAACAGCAAAGATATAAATGAGCGCAATTTATCCTTGCTTATATTAGCGAATAATTACAAAAGCGCGGATGACTGTCGCGCAGTTAGTATTGTTATTAAGCACACACAGGGTAGTCTTAATAATTCCCAGCACGTGGCTATAAGTAATTTATTGAAAGCAGAATGCGCCCTAGACTCGATTGGTAACACAAGCGATTCAATTAATAAACAGCCTTTACTTAGCCTTGTCATTAAATGGTTAGAAACAGTAAACGAAAATGGCATAAATAGCGCAAAGGTGCCCCTTAGCGCATCTTTAAACACTATAGACTTTGCCACTAGAGCGCAAATTGCTTCTGCTCGTCTGCTTGCGCAAAATAAGCAATACGCAAGCGCCTTGCATCAACTTTTAAATGCAAATATTATCGATAATTTAGTGGATCACCCTAAGCTTCGGACCCATTTTTACAATAAAGCGTGGGAATGGTTTTCATTGCTTGACCAAGACGCGCGAGCGCAACTTGCGGCAACATATCCAACGCTTAGCGAATATATTGTGTTTCTCAACATTGTAGAAGATGCCAGCCTAGACGATAACGCTCGTCAAGCGTCGATAAAACAATGGTTATCTACTCGTACGAACTTGATGATAGTAAGTAATTTACCAACACAAATACAACAGTATTTAAGCATCGAGCATCGCCAAAACCAGAACATAGCAGTATTGTTGCCGTTAAGCGGGCGTTTATCGGCACAAGGAGAAGCCATACAGCAGGGAATACTGAGTGCTTACTATCACAAATTAGCCTCTGCTAAGAAAAGTAAACGTGTGATTCAATCCACAATTGAATTTATCGATACGGGTTCACTAAACACTTTAAATACTGATATTACTGCAGAGTCTTTAGTGCCCTACGACACCATTATTGGTCCGCTCTTACGCAGCCATATCGACGAAATTAATGCGCTTAATTTAGTTCCCCAACGACAGCTAGTGCTTAACCAAACCCAGCCACGCACAAAAGACGGGGAAGGTCTTTTGGCGGCGTTTTCACTCTCACCTGAAGAAGAAGCACAGCAGATCGTGGCGCTAATGCGCACACGTACTATACGCAACCCTGTGGTCATAGACGACGGTTCTGCAACAGCTAAACGCATGAACAATGCCTTCATTGCGGCTTGGAAGGCAACTGGCGAGTTAAGTAAAAACGGCCAAGTACAAGCACTACAACAAATTAGTTATACAGACAATAACAGTATGCGGGTAGGTATTACCTCAGCGCTTGACGTATTGCAAAGTCAAAGGCGCATTAAGCAACTTTCCAACTTGCATCAAGAACGTGTACACAGCGTTACTAGAAACAGAAGAGACGTAGACGCATTTGTAGTATTCGCTCGTCCAAATGATTTAGAGCTTATAAATCCTATTATAGAGAGCAGTATTAGCCTATTTACCAATGAACAAATTCCGGTATTTGCTGCTTCTTACGGCTACGACCACAAGCAAAGTAAAAATAGTCAGCGCGACCTGCGTAACTTGATTTTTGTAGACATGCCGTGGCTATTATCAATACAGCGTGGCGACCCCCTTTCAGCCTCAATAGATGCCTTGTTCAATAAACCACCCAGTACATTTTTACGGCTTTTTGCCTTTGGTTATGACGCGCTTTCAGTCGTTGGCAACTTAGCTCAACTTAGTACCTTTGAACATCTTGCAATTAAAGGCTTAAGCGGAGATTTGTCAATAAACAGTTCTCAGCAATTAACACGCGAACTTACTTGGCTGTCCATCAATGAGCTAGGCTCTCAATAGGCCATGTTTGCGATAGCCCTTAGATATTGCTAAGGCCTATCGCACTAGAGTGAGTGAATATGCAAAGTGACACTAAACATGATCAGGGTAAAAGAGCTGGCCAAGTAGCAGAAAGCAAGGCTAAGCATTACCTAGAATCTCAAGGGCTTAGGTTTATTATGCAAAACTTTCGCGTGCCTCAAGGTGAAATCGATTTAATTTTTAAAGATATGCAACAATGGGTGTTTGTTGAAGTCAAATATCGCGGCAGTAGCATTCGCGGGCATGCTGCGGAGTACTTCACCGCTTCAAAAAGGAGTAAAATGAATAAAGCTATTATGTGCTTCTTGCAGCAGCGTAATTTGAACATTCACCATACCAGTTTGCGTATAGATGTAATAGCCATTGATGATACGAAACTTACATGGTTAGATAGCGTATAATACCGGTCATCTGCCTAAGTCTGTTGATGCTAGGCTGTTCATCGATGCGCCATATAATAATAAAGTATTTGCGCGCACAAACTATGCGCATAGGAGCATTTTGCAAAATGTTAGACAATATCAAGAAAAGCTTCACACAAAGCATTCAAACCAAGATAGCCGCGGCTGAAGCACTTCCTGAGCCAATACAAAAAGCAGCACAAATGATGATTGAAGCACTCATTAACGGCAACAAAATTTTGTCTTGCGGAAACGGTGGTTCAGCTGCTCAAGCGCAGCACTTTTCATCTTCGCTGCTTAATCGGTATGAACGCAATAGACCCTCTTTACCGGCAATTGCGCTCACTACAGACAGCTCAACCATTACCTCAATAGCGAACGATTCTTCTGTTGATGAAGTTTTTTCAAAACAGGTTAAAGCATTAGGGCAAGCCGGTGATATTTTGCTGGCTATCTCTACCAGCGGTAATTCAGCTAACGTCATTAATGCAATGCAGGCAGCGCTTACGCGCGATATGACAATAGTGGCACTAACAGGCAAAGACGGCGGAGAAATGACAGGGTTTATAAGTGAAAATGACGTCGAAATTCGAGTTCCGTCCTCTCGCACTGCTCGCATTCAAGAAGTGCATCTTTTGGTCATTCACAGCTTATGTGAATCCATCGACAGTGCGCTTTTCCCAATCGACAGTGGAGACTAATCAAATGTATAAAAAGATCGCTTTGACCGTAATTTTAGGGGTCGGTGTAAGCCAGTTATCAGGATGTGTGTCAGCAGTAGCGGTGGGAGCCGCAGGAACGGCAGCGGTAAGTAATTCTGACAGACGTACTCTAGGCACCCAGATTGATGACAAAACAATGACCGCACGTATAAATACGGCAATCAACAAAATACCTAACCTTGAAAAAGATGCCGACATCAGCGTGCACGTTTACAATAGCCAAGTTTTATTAACAGGCCAGGCTGTATCTCAAGTACTTATATCTGAAGTCACTAGGGTGACACAGACAGTTAACCAAGTGTCTAAAATACACAATCAAATAAGGCTGGGCGCACCTATTCCGGCAGGGTCTACCATTAACGACGTTTGGCTAAGCACTAAAATTCGCACCGTAATGAGCACTGACAGCAGAGTGCCTATGCTCAAAATGGATTTAATAGTGGAAGATAGCGAAGTATTTATAATGGGCCAGCTTACCAAGCAAGAAGCCACTGCTACCGTTGAGCTAGTAAGAAATGTAGATGGAGTGACTAAAGTTATTAGAGTAATGGAGCTTATAGACTAGGCGCTATTTGACTATTCGCAAGCCAGGTTTCTTCGTCGGCTTGTCAGGCTCATTCTTTTTCGGCTGCTGTGGTGGATCGGTCTCAGGCACCGTAAACACACTTCCTGCGCCATTCTCTTTAGCGTATATAGCGCCTACAGCACAGCACGGAAAGGATACCGTCATGGGCTTGCCAGAAAAACGAGCTTGAAATTCTACCCACTCTGCATCCATCTTAAAACCAACACACGCGCTAGGAGAAACATTTAAAACAATTTGACCGTCGTTTACGAACTGAGTGGGTACTTGGACATGTGGAAAGTTTATGTCGACCACCATGTAGGGCGTGAGACCATTGTCAATTATCCAATCGTAAAAGGCGCGTAATAAATAAGGTTGATTAGGGGTCATCTCTTGCACGAGGCGTCACTCAGTCTTAAGGGGAAAACGCTGCTGTAAATATAACAGCAGCAAGGCTCTAAGGTATTAAAGAGGATTATGTATCTCGCGTTCTTGATCAGTCAATGATGCTTTAAATGAACCACGTTCGAAAATGCGCTTCATATAAGCGACAACTTGTCGGCTGCCTTGGCCATCGAGCTCTATGTTTAGGGCGGGTAAACGCCAAAGCAGCGGAGCTAAATAGCAATCTACTAGGCTAAATTCTTCGCTCATAAAATAATCTGTTTCAGCAAAAATAGGAGCAAGACTTAGTATTGCTTCTCTAAGTTCTTTTCTAGCTTCTGCGGCACCATCTTCTTTACGAAACACTTTAGCTGCTAATGAATACCAATCTTGCTCAATTCTATGCATCATTAAGCGACTTTTTCCACGTGACACCGGATAAACAGGCATAAGCGGTGGGTGCGGGAAACGCTCATCAAGATATTCCATGATAATATGTGACTTGTACAAAACTAGTTCACGATCTACAAGTGTAGGTACTGTTCCGTAGGGGTTAAGTTCAAGTAACTCTTCGTTAATTTGACTTGGATCTGTAAAAATAATCTCAACACCAACACCCTTCTCAGCAAGGACAATACGCACCTGATGTGAGTATATATCGATATTGTCTGAAAACATGGTCATGATAGAACGTTTGCTAGTGGCCACAGCCATTAAAACCTCCGAGCCTTATTGCCACATAAGGTGAGCAATAGGAATTGTTATAATAATTTAAAGCACAAAAAAGGGCACTAATCATTCATAGAGCCCTTTTTGAAAAAAGCCGCGGAACTATACTCTATTACTTGACATTTCGCCAGTACTCTTTCTTCAACAGCAGAGCGAAAACAAAGAATATAACAATGAAAATCAATACACCACGACCAATCGACTCTGACTTCAAACGCGTTGGCTCACCGGTGTATTCGAGGAAGTTAACTAAGTCGCGGATTGTGTCATTGTACTCATCTTCACTCAAGCGCCCATTGCCATCGTTAGTCAGACCTGCTGGACGCATGACTAACTCACCGTCCACCATTTTTTCTTCATAGGCTAAACGAGGTGTGCCCTGTAGGGGTTCTAAGACGTGCGGCATACCCACATTTGGAAACACAAGATTGTTAACACCAAATATCTTGCTTTCATCGACATAAAATGTCTTGAAATAAGTATACAACCACTCTGGGCCACGCACTCGCGCCACTAATGTTAAATCGGGCGGCGGCGCACCAAACCATTGTGCAGAATCTTCTGCGGGCATGGTATTGGTCATATAATCGGATACGCTCTCACCGGTAAATTGAAGATACTTTTGCCCTAGGTCTTCAGGAATGCCTAAATCATTGAACATACGCTGATAGCGTTGGTATTGCATTTGGTGACAACCCAAACAATAATTCATAAAAGTTTGCGCACCTCGCTGCAAAGACGCTTTGTCGGTCAAATCGATATTAGGGTCTTGCAAAGCAACCTTAGAACCCGCAGCTACAGCCAAGCCAGGCAGCAATATCAGTAATGCTATCCATCTTTTCATCTTGGGATCCTTTTGGGTACCGGTTTAGTTGTCTCGTGTTTTGAATATAAAAATAACATTACAAAGAACATGAAGTACATAATAGTCGCTATACGCGCCGCGATAAGCTTCCAAGGTTCTTGAGGAGTGCCGCCTAGATATCCCAAGAATATAAATACAGCTGCAAAGACAAGCAGATTAGCGGTATGTAGCCCGCTTCTGTAGCGCCATGAGCGCACATTAGCACGGTCAAGCCATGGTAAAACAAACAACACCGCAATAGCGCCAAACATTGTTAGTACACCCGATAATTTATGCGGTACTGCCTGCAAAATAGCGTAGAAAGGTGTGAAATACCATACAGGGAAAATATGTTCCGGCGTCTTAAGCGGGTTGGCAATTTCAAAGTTAGGATGCTCAAGTGCCTTTCCACCAAGTTCTGGCGCAAAAAACATAATGTAGCAAAAAATAAATAAGAAAATACTAAACGCAACTAAGTCTTTAAGCACTATATGTGGGAAGAATGGCACCACGTCGTCCGCATAGTCATATCTATTAGTAAAATGCTCATGAATTTTATAGGATGTTTTTTCGCTTTCAGGCAGGCTACCTTTGGGGTGTTTTACATCCACGCCGTCTGGGTTGTTTGAACCCACTTCATGTAGCGCTATGATATGTAAAAACACCAAAATAACAATTACAAGCGGTAATGCAATAACATGAAGCGCAAAGAAGCGATTCAAAGTCGCCCCTGATATGACGTAGTCGCCCTGAATCCACTCTACAAGCGGACCCCCAATAACGGGGATGGCGCTGAACAAGGATACGATGACCTGTGCACCCCAATACGACATTTGTCCCCATGGCAGTACATAACCCATAAACGCTTCTGCCATAAGGGCTAAATAAATTAGCATGCCAAATACCCAGAGTAACTCCCGGGGCTTTTGATATGAACCATAAATCATGCCGCGAAACATATGCAAGTATATCACCACAAAAAAAGCAGTAGCACCTGTACTATGCATGTAGCGAATAAGCCACCCGTAGTTGACCTCGCGCATAATATACTCAACCGACGCAAAGGCACGTTGTGCAGACGGTTCATAATTCATCGTTAACCAAATACCGGTTATAATTTGGTTCACCAATATTATGGTGGCTAAAAAGCCAAACACATACCAAAAGTTCATATTCCGTGGCGCAGGGTACTGAATAGCATGCACATTTGCAGTGCGCATCATTGGAATACGTGCTTCAATCCAAGCTAATAACGTTGTCATTATACGGCTCCCTCATCAGAACCAATTATAATATTATTGTCGTCAACAAACATATAAGGCGGAACTACTAGGTTATACGGCGCTGGTACGCCTTGAAAGACCCTACCAGCCATATCAAATTTAGACCCGTGACACGGACAGAAAAAACCTTCGCTAACGCCTTCTGCATGCTCAGCGAAATCTCCGTCGGTCAAATGCTGTGGCGAACAACCCAAATGAGTACATATGCCCACCAACACCAAATACTCTTCTTTAATAGAACGGTACTGATTTTGTGCATAAGCGGGCTGTTGCTCAACTTCTGAATTAGGATCGCGCAGTTCGCTTTCCACAGCGGCAAGTGATGCTATTAACTCGGGTGAACGTCGTACAATCCAAACAGGCTTACTGCGCCACATTACGCGGATCAGTTGGCCAACCTGTATACCGCTTATATCTACTTCAACGTCTGCACCAGCCGCTTTTGCACGGTCACTGGGCTGCCAATAGGATAAAAACGGTACGGCTATTCCAGCAACGCCTACAGCACCGATGACGGACGTAGCAATAGTAAGAAATTTACGTCTTGGGTTGTCAGATTCGGGCTCGGCGCTTCGTGCGCTAGGATTGTCATTTGGTGCCGATTTATTAGCATCTACTGATACTTCACTCATCAACTGTTCTCCGGGTGTTGGAAAAGGTCTTTCAACCTACTCTTGCTTATCTTTAGGTTATCGCTCATAGTGCGTAAAGCTTGAGCTTATGCAACGATTGATAAATGTCTAACAAATTTTGATGGCATATGGTAAAAAAAACGCTTAGTAAACACAAGGATTTACTTCACAAAAGGCACGTTTATATTTGTTTTGAGTCAAGTATTTTGCACACATGCGAAATAATGACTATTCAACCTTGGTCGTAATTAGCAAGAATAAATCCAATACTGCAATAATAACCAAAAAAACCCGGCAAGCCGGGTTTTTGAACAATACGTTGTAAAACGATTAACGTTTTGAGAACTGAGGACGCTTGCGCGCTTTATGTAAACCCACTTTCTTACGCTCTACAGTACGCGCATCGCGTGTTACGAAGCCCGCTTTACGAAGTGCTGGACGAAGTGTCTCATCATACTCCATAAGTGCACGGGTAATACCGTGACGTATGGCGCCTGCCTGACCTGAAATGCCGCCGCCTGAAACGGTTACATACAAATCGAATTTCTCAAGCATCTCTACTAATTCTAATGGTTGCTTTACAATCATGCGTGCTGTTTCACGACCAAAGAAAACGTCAATTGGACGTTGATTGATGGTGATGGTGCCGTTACCCGGACGAAGGAAAACACGAGCTGTTGAGCTCTTGCGACGACCTGTACCGTAATATTGAGTATCTGCCATGGTGCGCTCCTTATAAATCCAAAGTTTGTGGCTGTTGTGCTTGATGCGTGTGCTCTGGTCCGACGAAAACTTTCAGTTTACGGAACATAGCTCGCCCTAGTGGTCCTTTCGGCAACATACCTTTAACTGCACGCTCAATAACCTGCTCTGGGTTTTTAGCGAGAAGTTTTTCAAATGTTGTTTCTTTAAGTCCACCAACATACCCTGTATGAGTATAATAGACTTTGCCTTTCGCTTTATTACCAGTAACAGTAATTTTCTCAGCGTTAACAACAACAATGTAGTCACCAGTATCTACGTGAGGAGTATACTCTGGCTTGTGTTTACCACGCAATCTAGTTGCGATTTCAGTCGCTAAGCGACCTAACGTTTTGTTTGCGGCGTCTACCACATACCAGTCGCGCTCTACGCTTTCTGGCTTTGCAACAAAAGTTTTCATTTAATTTCACCCAAAAAAATTTAAAAAAATAACGTTATCAACCTGTTGGCCCCTTCGAACCGGTTAATCATCCGCCTTCCCAAAGGCGGGCACTGCTGGGCAGGTCGCGAATTATACAGAGTTAGTAGCAAAAGCGAAGCCTTAATTGCTAATTAGTAAAACTTAACCTTCTTTTAGCTTTAGATTTACGGACGAACCACATCACTTACATCGTTAATTTGGCGCAGCTTTCCTGTCGTTCTCATCAGGTTGTCGGCATCTGCTACTTCAATGCTTAGTTTTATATGAGCACTACCTCGAAGCTTATTGCTGATGCTGTTGACCCCTAACAAGCTAACTTTTTCGTTTGCCAATACGGTGGTTATATCGCGCAATATTCCGCTTCGATCGTCACAGTAAATATCAAGCTCAGTTTGAAAACTGATTTGATGCTGAACTAACCACGACACTTCAATTTCGCGCTCAGGATGCTGATTGAGCAGATTTTGCAACTGCCCGCAGCCTTCCTTGTGAACACTTACCCCTTTACCTTGTGTAATGTAGCCTAAGATTGCTTCACCCGCTACAGGTTGGCAGCATTTCGCCATTTGACTCATTAAATTGCCAACGCCCTCTGCAATGATTGGCTCTTGGCCTTTGCGCACT
The DNA here is from genome assembly GCF_001756615.1 of Glaciecola punicea. Taxonomy (NCBI): domain Bacteria; kingdom Pseudomonadati; phylum Pseudomonadota; class Gammaproteobacteria; order Alteromonadales; family Alteromonadaceae; genus Glaciecola; species Glaciecola punicea. The sequence goes on along the minus strand of NZ_LZXY01000011.1, from coordinate 44,760 downwards.
TTTGCCTTGCGGGTTTTAATGACGGGGGTTTGCGCTTCAGGCTTTGGCGGTGCAAATTTTTGTGCGAGATAATTAACTAGTGTCATCACCCGCAAGTCTCCCGAACCCACCAATGCATATAAATCTTCAGGAGACTTTACATTAAACTTTTTACAAGCGTCAGCGGCATGCTTTACCAGCACATTAACTTTATGTAGCTCACGCTCTAGAAGCTCTTTACCAGCCTCAATATGCTTTGCTTTGTCTTGCTGCTTAAAATACGAATGAATTGTCGCACGTGCGCGTCCTGAATGCACATAGCCTAGCCCTGGATGCATCCAGTCACGACTAGGAGAGAGTGACTTGCCTGTTAACACCTCTACCTGATCGCCACTTTGTAGGGTGTAGGTAAACGGCACTATCCGCCCTCTTATTTTCGCGCCTATACAGCGGTGCCCCACGTTGCTATGAATATAATAGGCGAAATCTAGCGGCGTTGAGCCAAGCGGTAAATCAATTACATCTCCTTTAGGGGTGAATACATACACGCGGTCATCAAACACTTGGCTGCGCAGCTCTTCCACCAAGTTGCCCGATTCGGCCAGCTCATCTTGCCACTGTAAAATTTTACGCAGCCAGCTTACCCTATCATCACCGCTGGCTGACTTGCCCGAACTGCCTTCTTTATAGCGCCAGTGCGCTGCCACACCAAGCTCGGCGTCGTCATCCATTTGCTTTGTTCTAATTTGAATTTCAATCGACTTGCCTTGTGGTCCTATCACTACAGTATGAATACTCTGGTAGCCATTGGATTTGGGGGTAGCGATGTAGTCGTCAAATTCTTTGGGAATATGTTTAAACTTTGCATGCACTGTACCTAAGGCCGCATAACAGTCTTGAAGTCTTGAGGCAATAATTCGTAAAGCGCGTATGTCAAATAATTCATCAAAGTCTAACTGCTTATTTTGCATTTTCTTATGAATGCTATAAATATGCTTGGGCCGGCCTATCACTTCTGCCTTAATATTCTCTTTATCTAACATTGCCTGCAAGTCAGCCACAAAATCTTCTATGTACTGCTCCCTGTCTAGCCTTTTTTCCTGCAGCATGGCGGCTGTGCGTTTATAAGTTTGCGGGTGTAAATACCGAAAGGATAAGTCTTCAAGTTCCCATTTAAGCTGTCCAATACCTAACCTGTTTGCCAATGGCGCATAGATAGTTGCGCACTCTTTAGCCACCAAAACGCGGGTTTCCTCATCTTCTTTTTTTATTTTATGTAGGGTGCAAATGCGCTCAGCCATCTTAATGACCACGGCGCGCACGTCCTCAACCATGGTTAGCAGCATACTTCTGAGTTTATCAACCTGAACCGCGTCAGACTGCTGGCGTTTAGACTGCAGACTATTGATGGCCTCCATTTTACGCACGCTTTCAACCAAATTCGTAATGCCCTCGCCAAAACGTTCAAGCATTTCTTCTCTGTTTAGGGCGTTTGTTTCACAGTAAGGATACACCAGTGCGGTTTGTAAGGTTTCATCATCCATGTGCAACTGCTGCAGAATTTCGACCATTTCTTGACCCATTAGCAACTGTTCGGGCTCGTCGAAAATAGTGCGCAGTTTGTCCTTTGTTTTTGACGGTAGGGTGAGGTCATTTAGCCACACTTCAAATTCTGGGCGTTGGGACTGATGTACACTGCGAATCGAAACCATACCTTTCCTTGACGCTTAGTAAAAACACACTTTTACCTAATGTATTTCTATTTTCATCTTGATATTAATTATACACAAATTTGTGCACTAAATTGCAAATTATATTAACAACTTGTGCGCACAATCTACTTGTGTAGCGTAAACAAAGCCATTACTTCTATATGCTTTGTAAAAGGAAACATGTCTAAGGTGGCTATTTTGCTTAATTCATAATAGGGCAGTAAATATTGAGCATCTCTTGCAAAACTGTTTGGATTACATGACACATAGACTATTTTCTCAATGCCTTTGCTGGCTAAAAACTGACAAAGCTCAAGCGCTCCCTCGCGCGATGGATCAAGGATCGCTATTGCGTTTTCAGCAAAACTCAATTTTTCCAAATCGGGCAGTGCAGACAAGTCCATTAAAGAAAAGTGACAATTATCGACGGCCATAACGCTTGCATTTAGCGTCGCCACCTTTACCATTGCTGCAACGCCTTCAAAACCTTGCACCGAGTTTACGTATTTTGCGAGGCAAAGCGCAAAATTACCGCTACCGCAATAAAAATCGTACAAAGTGTGTTTTTTTTCTGGTGCAAGCCAAGTCTTTACTTTTTTAATCAGGCCTTGATTCACCGTCTTGTTTATTTGCAAAAAATGCGCACTTTCTATGCCAAGCTTAACGCCAGGCATGTCCTCAATAACAACAGCGCTGTTTGAAAAACGCTTTTGCGCCTTATCAGATATTTCGCCGCTTGCATTATTAACGTGTATACAAATATCGTCGTTGCCTTTGGATTTAACCACAATGTCAATAGTGAGCATTTGCGCTAGCGCCGATAATTTCGCGTAGCTCTTTTTGCATAAGTCGCGGCTAGTAAATAAAGCTACCTGCAGTGCTGTCTCTCCCTCGGTAATCACAATATGGCCTATTTTATGAATGCTAGGAAGGCGAACCAAAGCCTGTCGCAGCGGCGGTAAACAGTCATTAATAATGCTGCTGGCTATGGCGCACTTTGGAATATCAACGATAGCGTCTGAGCGCCGCGCCCTAAAGCCTATTTTAATGTTGTCTTTATAGCGCGCGTCAAGCGCCAAGCGAACGCGTCTTCTGTAGCGTGTATTAACTGGGTTCTCGTTATAGTCTATTTCCGACAGAACGGGCGTTTCCCACGCGGTGCTGTTGCTAAATGTTCTTGCTAGCTTTAGTTGTTTAGTAATGTAGTCTTTTAAGGCCTTTTGCTTCAACGCTAAGCCGTGCTTCGCGTTTGTATGCTGCAAACTACAACCACCGCAGTGCTCATAGTATTCACAAAAGGGAAGTGTCCTTAGGCGGCTAGGCTCTACTACTTTTGAGATCTCAGCAAAATTAACCTTTTTAGTTTGCTTGCTAAACCATACTAAGCAACGCTCGCCAATTAGCGCGTCAGACACAATGGTAATGGGGCTTGATGATAAACAAAGGCCATTACCAGCGTGATCGTGAGCATCAATAGTAAGCTCAAATACTGTATTTTTTCGCTGACTTTTAGACTTTTTGGGTGTGGGCGTAAAAAAAGTCGCCATGACTGTATCCTCTGTTAGTGCAGATTGTGAGCTTACAATTTCGGTTAAAAATCACGTTAAAATTACATTATTGCTCACGTAAACCATTATTCTGCTGAGGCTTCCAGCACTACCATAGCCGTTGCATAATGCTGTTCGTCTGAAATAGACAACTGGCAGTTCACAATGTTTTGCGCAGCCATAAACGTCTCTATCGCGCCGTTGAAGACAAAAAAAGGTTTGCCCATATCATTGTGTTCTATCTGTATCATTTGCCAACTGTATCCGTTGCCAATCCCCACTCCCATCGCCTTAACGAGCGCTTCTTTGGCGGCAAACTTTTTGGCTAGATAGCGCTCAGGATATTTGCTTGCACTATACTGGGTCATCTCAGCTTCAGTTAGTATCCGCAACGCAAAACGCTGAGTCGCATTCAAAGCTTTTTGGATACGCGCAATTTCAACAATATCGGTGCCAATGCCAAATAACATCGCTGCGCGGCCTATCCGCTTCGATGCAACGATGTTTGTAACAGCATCGTTTGAGTCGCCTGTAAGCGTGCTTGGAGCATTATGTTGCGCATGTCTGCCACCGCTTTGCCTAAACCATCAAATGCCGCCCTAGCGATGATAGCGTGTCCAATATTAAGCTCAACAAGTTCAGGAATGGCGGCAATTGCCTGCACGTTATGATAATGCAGACCATGCCCTGCGTTTACTTTTAACCCCAAGCGATCTGCATACTGTATGCCTTGAATAAGCTTGGCGAGTTCGTGACTAGCTTCATTTTCTGTTTTTGCGTCAGAGTACTGCCCCGTGTGAATTTCAATATAGGGCGCACCGGCTTCAAATGCTGCCTCAATTTGCGCTTGATCAGCATCAATAAATAAAGAAGCTAGTGTGCCTTGTTCACTTAGTTGCTGACAAGCATCTTTCATTTTGGATAAATTACCCGCCACATCAAGCCCACCTTCAGTGGTCAGTTCTTCCCGTTTTTCAGGCACCAAACAACAAAACTCGGGCTGCACTTTTGCCGCAATCGCTAACATTTCTTTGGTCAATGCCATTTCTAAGTTCATGCGCGTGTTGAGCGTTTCTTTTAAAGTGTATACGTCTTTATCGACAATGTGCCTGCGGTCTTCGCGTAGATGTATAGTAATGCCGTCGGCGCCTGCTCGTTCGGCAATATCAGCGGCGTGCACAGGGTTTGGATAATCGGTACCGCGAGCATTTCGCAGTGTAGCAATGTGGTCTATATTGACACCTAACAAAATTGGATTCATAAACGAATATTCCTAATAGTAATGTGGCGAGTACTTGTGTTACTTGATGAACGTAAATTATATCAGCTTTAGGATGCCCAAACAAAGCACAGGGCGCGGATGATTACCACAATAATGTAAAGCTCTTCACCTAAACAGTTCCCGACTTTTAATAGGCTTAGGACCAATCACCTCGACGAGTGCGGTTCGGCAAATAAATTTTGCTATCTGCTTTATATGCGGTTGACTTTTATCGCCATAGTTACCGTTGGCAATTGCACGAATATATTCACCTTTAATAGCGCGTTTCTGATCTTCACCACAAGGGCTAAAACCGATTTGAGGATTAAAGCTATACAATGCGTTTTCATTTATATCTGCACCGCTTTGTGCATCAACAGAAAAGTCAGGTAAATACCCTAGCGCTAATAACAAGGTAAATTCAAACTCTCTTAAAATCGGTTCAAACTCACCAAGTGCATTATTATCAACGTTGGCAATAAGGTCTAAGGTTTTTTCATAGTGAGTAAACACTTCCTCTACAGGCTCTTCTTGCTGAAGCGCTCGACTCAAAATTTCGTTGATATAAAAACCGCAGTAGAGTCCACTTTGCCTTACCTTAACCGCGCCTTGTAAAGCCTCAACGCGGCCTAAATTTTTTAGCTGAGAACGGCCTATTAGTTCAAATTCTAGTTTTTGAAATGGCTGTAATAAGCTCTTACGATCTGATTTTGAATTGCCCCTAGCGCCCTTGGCTACTGCGCTAACACGCCCGTATTCTAATGAAAAAAAATCCACCAGCAGGCTGGTTTCTCGATAAGGACGCTTATGCAGTACATAGCCACTTAGGAGTTGACGATTATGCATCTTAGTTATTCTACGGCCACTAAGTCACTTACCATCAGCTGCAGGGTGGTTTGGCCTCTAAATTCGTTTATATCTAGTTTGTAGGCCATTTTCACTTCGTTCACTTTATGATTTGGCCATGCTTGGATATCTACATTAAACGCGATAGCATCTATGTAAACTTGATTTTGCGCTAAGGTCATTTTTAAATGATTTTTACCTACAATACGTTGATTAACCAGAGTAAAGACACCGTCAAATTGAGGCTCCTCAAAACCTTGACCCCAAGGCATTGAATACTTAAGTTCATGTGCGTTTTCTAAGGTGAGCTGCTGCTCACTCAGCTCGCCGTCGGAGTATATGATAGCTTCTTTAGGAAGGTTTTGCGTAAGGTTACTCACGACTTGTATTAATACGGTTTGAAACAACGGCAAGTCAACTTTGGCTATCGACAGACCAGCAGCCATGGCGTGACCGCCAAACTTATGTATAAGCGCAGGCTGCAATGAGTCAACTCTGGCTAATACATCGCGAATATGCACACCTTGAATAGATCGCGCCGAGCCCTTTAATGTGTGCTCATTGTCGTTGGCAAATACAATAGTGGGCCGGTAGTAACGCTCCTTCATTCTTCCAGCCACAATACCTACTACGCCTTGGTGATAATCTTCGTTATAGAGCACCAGTGCAGCGGGCATATTTTTGGCATCAAGAGAAAGTGTTGCCAAGGCCAACTCGGCTTTATCTTTCATCGACTGCTCTATTTCTCTGCGCGACTGATTTAAGGCGTCAAGCGCCAAAGCTAGAGTGGCTGCTTCATTTATGCATTCACACAGCAGGCATTCTATACCATGTGACATATCTTCTAAGCGCCCGGCAGCATTTAAGCGGGGACCAATAACGAAACCAATATCGGTGGTACAGCACTTACTATAATCACGCCCGCTTATGTTCAACAAGGCCAGTATGCCAGGCCTTGTTTTGCCGCTTCTTATACGCTGAATGCCTTGATGGACCAAAATACGGTTGTTTTTATCTAGCACAACCACATCGGCAACGGTGCCAACCGCCACTATATCAAGAAAATTGGCCATGTTTGGGACTGGTATTTGCTGTTGTGTAAAATACCCACGCTCTACCAGCACATTTTTAGTGGCTGACATCACATAAAATGCAACGCCAACACCCGCGAGGTTTTTCGATTCAAATTCACACAAGGTTTGATTAGGATTTACAATAGCATCGGCAATGGGCAACACGTCTGAGGGTAGATGGTGATCGGTTACCACCACCGTCATGCCAAGTGACTTTGCATGCTTTACCCCTTCAATACTTGAGATGCCGTTGTCGACTGTCACCAGCACCTTAGCGCCCGCTTGATAAGCTAAATCAACCACCGGCGGGCTTAATCCGTAGCCGTAGTCGAAACGATTGGGCACTATGTACTGGACGTTCAACAGGCCCATTTTGCGAAATGCTAGGATACACAGCGCTGTGCTCGTAGCGCCATCAGCATCAAAGTCACCAACAATGAACACTTGTTGATGATTAACCACGGCATCAGCCAGTAAATTAGCTGCTTTTTCAATATCTTTTAATTTATTGTAATGCAGCAGGTGTTTACCTTGCACACTCAACTCGCTTTGAGATTGAATACCCCGATTACGCAAAACTTTGTCAATAATGTCGGTGTGTTTTCCACCTAAAGGCGCTGCATTAATCGCCTCACGTCGCATAATGTGCACAGAGTTTTCCTTAATTACAAGAGGGTGTTAATGCATAGTATAGCCGCAATTGTAAAAACTGTGCTACGTAAATGCAATATGCATACTAAAGCTAATAGTGTTTTGCACTACATTACTTCCTCATGTAGCTTGTGCTCTAGCTCAAAGCTTTAGCTCAAATCTTTAAGCGCTAATGCTAAGGCTTGTGCGGGTTGATAACCCGGTACAACCGAACCATCAGGCATAATAATGTTGGGAGTGCCGCTAACGCCAATCTGTTGACCAAATTTAAACTGCTCAGCCACTTGGTTTTTACATTTTGCGTCATTCACTGGCTTGCCCGCTTTAGCATCGGTGATGGCTTGATGCGGATCTTGCGAACACCAAATAGAAACAGTGTCGTCATATACCTTGCTGTTTATGCCCGCACGTGGCCAAGCCAGGTAACGCACAGTGATCCCTAAACCGTTGAGCTGGTCCATTTCATTATGAAGTTTTCGACAATAGCCGCATGTAGTGTCAGTAAACACATTAATTACATATTTTTCTTTGTCGGCTTTAAATTCAATCGCCGAATCTTTAAAACGCTCAACGCCTTCTAGCCGAACGCTTTTCAGCGCGTTTTCGGTTTCATCTTCAACGCCTTGCGTTATATTATATACGCGCGCTTGCAAAAAGAACTCGCCGTTGTCGCTAACGTAAAACAATCCGCGGTTAGTAAACACCTGCTTTAATCCTGGCACTGGCGAGTCTGCGATTGAAATGATATCTAAATTCAGTTTTTGAGAAAGAGATGCTGTTATAGCCTTGTCGCTGTTTTGCGCAAACGCATTGGTCGTAGCCAATGCAGTGACCATAACAAATGTGCTAGCACTGGCTAGCAAACGGATTAATTTCATTAAATTGATTCCAAAACAAATAAGTTATAAGAGTAGACACGTAAACAAGTAAAACTACTTCAATTATTTACACTTTTTTTACGGCCTGTTAATACAATCTTGTAGCTTCCATGATTGTTTTAAGCCAAAAAACATCGCCGAGCATGTTCTTCATGTCACTATCGGCATTATACATGGTATTATATTATAGAAACTGACTAGCAGGCACAATGTTATCCTCGAGGATGGTGATTTTTCACCAAAGATTGCAGCCTCTGAGTGGCTACATGGGTGTAAATTTGAGTAGTTGATAAATCAGAATGTCCTAGCAACATTTGTACAACTCTTAAATCGGCGCCGTGATTAAGCAGATGAGTCGCAAAAGCATGCCGTAATGTATGCGGAGAAAGTGTAGTGCCAATGCCCGCTACAGCTGCATAATGTTTAATCCGGTGCCAGAAGGTCTGCCGAGTCATTAACTGCCCTCGCTTGCTTGGAAATACCGCACTAATTGGCCTCTTTAATAACTCAGGTCGTGCAAACTTTATATAGTACTCTAAGCTTGATAGCGCTTCTTCACCCATGGGCACTAAGCGCTCTTTGCCCCCTTTTCCAGTGACTCTAATAACGCCTTGCTGTAGACCAATCTCATGCATTTGCAGATTAACTAATTCACTGACCCTTATGCCCGTTGCGTACAATAGTTCTAGCATTGCCTTGTCACGCATTTGAATGGGCTCGCTTATATTAGGCGCATCCAGCAAACTCTCTACCTGCTTTTCAGACAAAGTGCCTGGTAAATATTGCGGTAGCTTAGGATTTTTAATGGCACTAACAGGATTTGTTTGGCGTTTTTTAGTGGCGACTAAATCGACGTAAAATGCGCGACTGGAGCTGAGCAACCTAGCCGTTGAGCGCTGGCTAAATGATTGCTCGACCCTAACTGCTAAGTACGCCTGCACGTGTGATTCGGTGGCATCTAGCAGCGACAGCTTGTCAAAGTAACGCTGTAAAAACAACGCCCATTTATTTAAGTCGCTTTTATACGCGCTCACGGTGTTATTGCTAAGGCCTTTTTCGACCCACAGCATGTTGATGAAATCTTCGATTAACTCTTCATTTTCAAGCGATAACGTAGTTTTCGCTAGCTGCTGGTTGAAGGCCTTTCCTACTATATTTTCTGCCATATTTTGCCGTTACGTTTACCCTTATGGTGGCCGTTGGCTCTACCATATCCGTGATTATACCTTTGCTATACCTTGGTTATACCTTGGTTATACCTTGGTTATACCTTGGTTATACCTTGGTTATACCTTGGTTATACCTTGGTTATACCTTGGTTATACCTTGGTTATACCCTAGCAATACTCCGATAGTACCAAGCTTACATTTTGCCAGCCACAATAGTACTTTTCTGGTATTGACACTAACCGTACACATATTTTATAAATACACGACTATTTCATGCCGCGTGTTTCTTTAATCAGCTCATAGGCCGCTTGAATATCTTGCGCTTTACCCTTAGCCAACTCAAGCGCTTCTGCAGGTAAGCCTTTGGCACTCAATTTGTCGGGATGGTGCAGAGTCATTTGTTTTTTATAAGCACGTTTAATCGCTTTGTCATCATCAGTCTGGGCTACGCCCAAAATGCGATAGGCATCTTGCAAAGAATGACTTGAAGAGTAAGTGCTGTGACTTTGATGAGAGCCGCCATGCTGCTGGCTATTGTGCGCGCCGCGCTGCCTAAAGCGCTGACCCGCTTCGTACGTACTGATCAAAAAATGCAGGTCTTGACGAGAAAAATGCAGGCTGCGCGCGACTTTCTCAAGCACCTCTAACTCTGGCGGCGTTATTCGCCCATCGGCGCATGAAGCGCTTATCAATATTTCTAAAAACATTTGCAAGACATCACGACGCCCGCCACAGTGCTTTTTGAATTCATCGAGCATAGGCGCTAACGCAAAGTCTTTAGCCTTACCATCTCGAAATGCATGCTGAGCTGCTTGGCGAGTATCACCGTTTAGCTTCATATTGTCCATAAGTGCAGAGGCTACTGCTATTTCGTCAGGGGTAACTTTGCCATCGGCCTTACACACGTGACCTAGGGCTGAGAAGAGGGCGTGAAAAAAAACGGATTGACGCTGGATCCCATCTTGCGATGAAAAAAATTGCGCGAACCTGCCGCGTTTAGAGAAATCTTTCCCATAGCCTATATCAAACATATGCCCGACAAATAAACCAAGCACAAGGCCTGGCCACTTTAAAAATATAAGTCCTAACAGCGCACCTATTATTTTACCGTAAATATTCATAGTTCCCCGTGTGAGCGTGAACATGGTGACATGCTCCGCGCTGGTAACACTGCAAAAATAAAGCAGCGTGATTAGTGTAAGGTTCAAGGTGCCTAAATTAAAGTATTCACCGTGGAAAAACAAAGATTGTATTGAAATGTGAGCATTTAATCGATGTTTACCTACTTTTTATGCTTTTTAGTCGTTTTTAGTTGGTTATTGCTCGCATAACCATTAATATTACAAGGCCTTCAGTCAGACCATTTTTCATAGGGGAGGCGCTAATATTTTCACTGTCAATAGCTTCATCATTAATGAGCGGTTCGTTACCAGCAATGTCCAAACTCTATCGTCACACAACTGCTCGAAATCAAATAACCTACTTTGCTAAACGTTTACGTCCAGCGCTTCATGCTTTGACACTAGGCTGGCTGCTATGCGGCTCTGAGTTAAGCGCTGCCCAGCAGATTGAATCTGCACAAACTATGAACCGAACCCCTAAAACTGACGGATCATTCAGTGTACCGGTTACCTGTATAACCCCTTCCTTTGTGTATGCAGCGCCCAAAGGGGGCAGCGGCAACATCACGGTTAACTCTAATTCTGCCCTGCTCGTGAAAGACGCGCTAGCGGTATTTGAAGGTGATGTTTCAATTGTTAGCCCAATGTCGACTATTACCGCAAATAGCGCAAACATTTTAGATAACGGACGAGAAATACGGGCCACAGGGAATGTGCAATATACCGACGCATTACTGCAAGTCAACAGCGAAGGGGTCGAGGTGAACAGCAACTTAAAGCTACTGCAAATGCAAGAGACTAACTATAAAATTGCGGGCATAAGTGGCCGCGGCGGCGCTGAGTTATTGTCAATCTCACAAGAGCGCGGCGTAAGCCTTGAAAATGTCTCATTTACCACGTGCCCAGAAGGCAATGAAGATTGGAAAATCCAAGCTTCTGAAATATCAATTGAAAGCGGTAAGCCCTTTGGTGAAGCCTACAACACCCGTTTTTTTGTGGGCGGCTTGCCTATTTTCTATTTACCGTATTTCGCATTCCCTATTACGGCTGAGCGTCAGACAGGCTTTTTATTCCCGCAGTTTGGCAGCAGTTCCACCACCGGCCTTGAATGGGAGCAGCCTTTTTATTGGAATATAGCTGCGAATGTAGATGGCTTTATTTCCACGCGCTTAATGACTAATCGCGGTGTACAATTAAAAAGCGAATTTAGATACTTATTCGATAACCATGCCGGTGAGCTTCAGTTAGAGTACTTACCCAACGACAACGGCAGGGTGACTGATAAAGAGCGCTATTTCTATCGCTTCTTTCATCGTGGTAAGCTTAGCAACAACTGGTCTATAAGCGCCGACATTAGCGATCTAAGCGACGATAACTACATTATCGATTTGGGCTCTGACTTTTATAATCAGGCCGACACACATTTGTCCCGCCAAGCAGGTGTTAACTTCAGTTCACAAGCACTCGACTTTTCGGTATTCGTGCGTGACTTTACCACCATTGGTGCATCAGCGAGCAATTATAGAGCCCTTCCAGAAGCAAAGCTCAATTACACCAATAGCCTTAACGAGTTGCTTAATGTGGGCGTAAAATCTGAGCTAGCGTATTTTGAAAACGACTCGCTTGTACTACCTGACGCGCTGCGATTCCATGTAGAACCTTCTATACGCATACCTTATCAGCGTGCGTGGGGTGAACTGCTCGCACAAGCCAGTGTTTTACACACTTATTACAAACAAGACTTAAAGGATGAAAAATTTGGCCTATTAGAGGAAGAAGTTAATCGTACGCTCGGCCAAGCACGCTTATATGGCGCCTTAATATTCGAAAAACCCCAGCGTTTATTTGGTACAGATTACACGTTAACCGTAGAGCCCAAAGCGCAATATTTGTTCACCAGCTTTGAGGAGCAAAGCAATATAGGTTTATACGACTCCACCGCTATATTAACCAATTTCAATAATTTATTTCGCGGTCAAGAATTTACTGGCTTAGACAGAATAAACGATAATAACCAAGTGACATTGGGTACCACTTCACGACTTATCGACAGCAGTAACAATGAGATTTTAATCGCTAGTATTGGTCAAATCCTTTATGTGCGTGACTCAGAACTAATAGACGGACGCCGAGAGGGAAATCGTTCATCGATAGCGGCCGAATTAGATTGGCAAGTGAACCAAAACTGGTTTCTACGCTCTGACATACAAGTAGGAAATCAGTCCAACCAAGTGGAACGTAGCGCACTGTCAACCGAATATAAATTAGACCACAATAAGCTAGTGCAGATAAATCATCGATACATTCGCGAGCTATCTAATGAGCGAATTGACCAAGTAGGCGTGACGGCAAGCTGGCCAATAGCAGACAACTGGCATTGGGTAGGACGCTATTATCGCGATTTACAGCGCTCTAGGAGCATCGAAACCTTCATGGGCATTGAGTATGAAAGCTGCTGCTGGGCGTTACGTCTCACGCTGAGGCGAAACTTAGCGACACGCTTTAATAACAATGGCGTGCGTGATTTAAATGATTTCGACTCTGGCATAGGGTTACAATTTGTATTTAAAGGAATGGGGAATAGTGACAGGAAAGTTGATATGCTTAGCCAAGGGCTATTTGGCTACCGTCAGCCGTTTGTACTGAATTAATTTTTGACAATAGAGTGAATATGAAAAAGATATTACTAACCGTAACACTGCTACTAGCGTTTGGGCTAATGGCAACCAGCACCCCGAGTAATGCCCGTGAACTATTAGACAAAGTGGCCGTTATTGTCGACAAAGGCGTTGTGCTTGAAAGCGAAATTACCGACCTTATGCAAGGTGTAAAGGAAAACGCCGTCATAAATGGACAGACGCTACCGTCTGATGCTGCCCTTCGACGTCAAGCTATTGAACGTTTAATACTTGAAAATTTGCAGGCACAAATGGCAGCTAACATGGGCATTCAAGTTAGTGATCCACAGTTAGATCAAACTATACAGAACATTGCCCAGCAGCAAAATATGAGCATGGCTGAGTTTCGAAATGAAATAAGCAAAGACGGCGTGGCCTTTGAAGTATATCGTGAACAGGTGAGAAGAGAACTAATAAGCGGCGAAGTCCGCCGCGCTAATGTCCGTCGTAGAGTATATATTACCGACCAAGAAGTAGACTCATTAATGACCATCATTAATGAACAAGGCGCTCAGCAAGCCGAGTATCAGCTATCCCATATCCTAATTGATATTCCAGGTGATGCTTCTGAACAAATAGTAGGTGAAGCACGAGAGCGCGCTGAAAAGATTTTAGAACTACTAGGCAGTGGCTCAGACTTTGCCCGTTTAGCAATTGGTGCTTCATCTGGTCCTAAGGCACTTGAAGGTGGAGACATGGGCTGGATGAATATTAATGCCATGCCGACTTTGTTTGCTGAAGCGGTGGGCAATAAACAGAAAGACGAAGTGATTGGTCCGATTAGAAGTGGCGCAGGTTTTCACATACTCAAAATCGCAGACACCCGCGGTGTAGAAATTGTAGAAGTGGAAGAAGTTAACGCTCGCCATATACTTATATCGCCTTCTATTATATTGAGCGACGCAAAAGCCGAACAAATGCTGACGGAGTTTAGAACTGAGTTAATTGAAGGCAATGCGGATTTTGCCGAGTTAGCCAAGCAGCATAGTCAAGATCCCGGTTCAGCGCTGCGAGGCGGCGTACTTGGTTGGAATGACCCCAGTATTTATGTACCTGAATTTAAGCAATCATTGGCATCTTTGCAAAAAGACGAGTACAGCATGCCCATTCGTACAGTACATGGTTGGCACTTAATTCAGCTAATCGACAGGCGAGTAGACGATGCAACCGAAAAGCGCAAGAAGGACCGCGCTTATCAACTCATATTTAATCGTAAGTTCCAAGAAGAGACCGACGCATGGCTGCGAGAAATGCGCGACCAAGCATACATCGAAGTCTTAGACGAGAATGCATAAGTGACGGTATCAAATCAGCTTGATGCGCGCAAATCAGCCATTAAACTTGCCGTTACGCCAGGGGAACCTGCTGGTATCGGGCCTGACCTTATTATTATGTTAGCCGAGCAAGAGTGGGAGGCACAGCTGGTGATATTCGCTGACAGAGACTTGCTGCGCGCACGAGCGGCTCTGTTGGGCAAGAAGATAGACATTATCCCGTACTCAAAAGGCATGGACTACATTCAGAAGCCGGGCGAAATAATTGTAAACCATGTGCCCTGTGCAAAGGAGCCAATTGCCGGAATACTCGACAGTGAAAACGGACATTATGTCGTGAACACACTGCGCTTAGCCTGCGAAGCTAATATGGAAGGCGAGTTTAACGCGGTGGTAACAGGTCCAGTGCACAAAGGGATCATAAACAAAGCTGGCGTGTCTTTTAGCGGGCACACCGAATATTTTGCGGTGCAGTCTAACACGGCAGACGTCGTAATGATGCTCGCCACAGACGGTTTACGCGTGTGTTTAGCGACTACCCACATCCCGCTAGCTTACGTTAGCAAAGCCATTACGCGTGAAAGAATTGAGAAGGTGGTTGGCATTATGCATGCCGACTTAAAACAAAAATTTGGCATTGAACATCCCACCATTTATGTTTGTGGACTCAATCCGCATGCGGGTGAAGATGGACATTTAGGCCGTGAAGAGATTGAGGTCATTACGCCGGCCCTCGACCGCCTGCGTGAATCTGGAATGAACCTAGTTGGACCGTTGCCTGCAGATACTATTTTTCAACCCAAGTATTTAGAAAAAGCAGATGCGGTGTTAGCGATGTATCATGACCAGGGTTTACCCGTATTAAAGTTTAAAGGCTTTGGTAACTCAGTCAATATAACACTTGGCCTACCTTTTATTCGCACTTCTGTTGACCACGGCACCGCCACCGATTTAGCCGGCACAGGACAGGCTGATACAGGCAGTATGGCGCGAGCGATTAATAAAGCGATTAAGCTTGCTAAGCTAAAACTGTGAGTGCAGCAAATGAGCAATAAACACTTAGGACATACGGCACGCAAACGCTTTGGCCAAAACTTCCTGCACGACGAGTATATAATAGATAAAATTGTCAGTGCGATAGGGCCTAAACATGACGATAATATTGTTGAAATAGGACCTGGTTTAGGTGCGCTAACTGAACCTGTCGCAGAACTTGTCGATTTTTTCACCGTGATAGAACTAGACAGGGATTTAGCCGCCAGGCTTCGCTCTCATCCGTTTATCCGCGATAAACTGACGGTAGTGGAGCAAGACGCACTTAAATTTGATTTTTCACAACTTCGTCAGTCACAGAAAAAGATAAGAGTGTTTGGTAATCTTCCATACAACATTTCTACTCCTTTAATGTTTCATTTATTTAAATACTGTGAACATATACAAGATATGCATTTTATGCTGCAGCATGAAGTTGTGCAGCGCTTATGCGCAAAAAGTGGCAGCAAGCTTTATGGTCGTTTGTCGGTTATGGCGCAGTACTATTGCAGTGCGGTGCCTGTTGTAATGGTGCCGCCAAGTGCATTTAAGCCGGCGCCAAAGGTCGACTCGGCCGTAGTAAGATTGAGCCCGCGAAGCTTACCACAATATGCGGTTAGCTCAGTTGCCAGCCTTCAAGCCATAGTCACAGCCGCGTTTAATCAACGTAGAAAAACAATACGAAACAGCCTAAAGAACCTATTAAGTGAAGCTCAAATTGTGGCATTGGATATAGACCCAGAAAGCCGCGCTGAGCAAATCACTATAGCGCAATTTGCCAAGCTAGCGAATGCCTTTCATAACGCTTCGCAAGCACCTTCGCATGAACCTTCACACAAGGTTGCACAAGAGATATCAAGCCATGACCCCCGCCATTCAGATTAAAGTGACCAGTAAATACTTGGGCAAACAAGACCAAGATAAGAGCCCGCAAATGTATGTGTTTAGCTATACGGTGAATATTACCAATACCAGCAAAGAGAATGTGAAACTCCTTAGCCGCTATTGGCTGATCACTAACGGTGATGGCGAAAAAGTAGAGGTTGAAGGCGACGGCGTGATAGGTGAACAGCCCGTTATCGCCCCTAATCAAACGTATTCGTACACGAGTGCCTCAATGTTAAAAACAGCCGTAGGCACTATGCAAGGTTTTTATAAGTTTCAAGCACACAACCAAGACAATTTTAAAACCCCTATTCCTGTGTTTAGCTTAGCGGTTCCTAACAGCCTTCATTAATGTGGTATGTGAATCGTGCAAAACCCTACAAAAAGGTGACAATTTGAAGAATTTTGTAGTGGGTGATATTCAAGGCTGTTACAAAGGCTTAATTAAACTGCTCAAAAAAGCCGATTTTGATCCCCTCACCGATAAATTATGGGCGGTAGGTGATTTGGTGGCGCGCGGTCCAGACAGTTTAGCGACAATGGAGTACCTATACGATTTAGGCCCTCATTTCAACACTGTTCTTGGCAATCATGATTTGCATTTAATTGCCTGTGCTTTTGGAGTCGGCAAAGCAAAGACACAAGACAAACTTGCGCCGCTATTGAAGCATAAGAACTTGCCTAAATTCATTGATTTTTTACTTGCCAAGCCGCTTGCAATCTCTCCCCTTAAAAACACCTTAATTACACACGCTGGTTTGTACCCAAAGTGGTCTATTAAAAAAGCACGTAAACTCTCTCTTGAAGTAGAAACTAAATTACAGGGAAAGCAAGTAGCACACTTCTTAAACAATATGTATGGCAATCTGCCTAACGTATGGAGTAAAGATTTAAAAGATTCCGCGCGTGACCGCTTTATCGTTAACGCATTTACCCGCATGAGATTTATACACGATGATTTAAGTTTAGACTTTGGCACTAAGTGTCATCCAAGAAATGCAAGTGAGCATTTACAGCCTTGGTTTAATCATGAGAACAGCTCTCTTAAACCATCCCAATCACTTTTATTCGGGCATTGGGCTTCCTTGTTAGGTGAAGTGCCTACTACGCTTCCAGTTGACGCTAAGGTGATAGCCTTAGACACTGGCTTTGTCTGGGGCAATAAGATGCGTTTGTATTGCTTAGAATCTCAAGAATTTTTCCATCACTACGCGTAAAGGTTTTCCTATTATTTACGATATAGGCTTAATCGATATTTTAAATTTCAGCATGCTATTTTGGAGTTTTCATGAGGATCACATTAGCTATTCGGGTAATAGGCAAATGATGCTGAACAAGCCGCCGAAGTAATAAACAAAGAAGTTACAACAATATATATAAGAGGACAAAGCTTTTAAGCTCAGCCCTCTTTTGCTTTATTTTATAAACTCAACACACCAAGCAAATAGGCCTTCTTTTAATCTTATCGGCCTATATTCAATGCTTGAAAAGGTATGGCGCGCGCAGTCTACTATCTCTTTTATATTAGCTTGGGATTTTGCACAACTAATCTGATCGCCTAGCCGACTTTTAAACTGCTGAATTGAAGATATCACTTGTTCAAAATCTTCTACTGAGTAACTCTGCCAAGACATGACAAAGGGAACCAACATTTTACTGATGTCGTTATACCAATGAATATTAGCTTCATTTAAGTTAGCTTGCTGCACGGCCTTAAAGGAATTTAGCAACGTTTTATTATATGTTTGAAATGTGGCCACATTTTCTGCTAATTGCATATTGTACGTAAACTGCGGAGAATTATAAAATGTCACAAATTTATGTAATTGATCCACGATTGAATTCTTAGCTAAAAAATTAGCTAGAACTTCAAGCCCTATACTTGAGCTTATTGTCACAAAAGAATTTTTATGATGTAACATTGCAATAAAACGCCCGCCTGGCTTTAGCACCCGCGACACTTCAGGAATACTTAAGTTTAATTCTGAATATTCAATTCCAAATTGACTAATTGCAAAGTCAAAATAATTAGCGTCAAAACCCAAGTTTTCAGCTTTCATGCCGGCAAAAAAGCTAATTTCTGGCAGCATTTTAAAATGTTCTAGCGAAGTATCAATCGCGGCAAGGGGCTGAATGTTGGCCGCGTCGCATCCAAACATTGTAAACCTATTTTCACTTTGCACTGCAAGCAAGGCAAGACCGCCGTTGCCACAGCCAATATCTACACCTCTAGCTGCACTATCAATGGTTCTAAAAATAGAATTCCATAAAATAGACAACTCACCGTTGTAACCCTTATTGTACTGTCCTTCGCTGAAGCTATGAACTGCATTTCTCGTAGTCCAATATGCATCCCAATGTTTCATTTAATCTCCACATACAAAAAAGGCGGGATAATTCCCGCCTTTTTAATGTTTACTGCAACTAATTAAAAACGTTGAATTAGTCTTACGTATGCGATACGCCCGTATGCGTCATACAGGTCGAAGTTATAGTTTCTTCCACCGAAACTATTCAACTGCGGGTCTTTTTCAAATATATTCTGCGCACCTATAGCAACACTTGTTCCTGTACTGAATATATAGGTAGCCTGCATATCATGAGTTATCCAAGAAGCTGTATCTGCACCATCTTTACGCTGTGAACTAATGTAGTTTGCAACCCAAGCAAACTCAAAATCAGCTATTGCATAAGAAGTAGATAATGAGCCACGCTTGTCAGGTTCGCCTTCTTTTTTAAGAGAATCTTCGCCGCCGTCAATAATATAATCAAATTGCTGACTAATTTGTAGCATTTGGGTAACTCTACCGTAGTCGCCTAGGTCAAAGTTAGTATTGAAGTTAAGATCGATACCGTTTAACTCAAGTTTACCTTCATTAGAATAACCTTGGGTGATTAAATCAATTCCACCATTTGCAAGTCTAGACACACCGATACCAGGAGGTAAAGCCTCGCCTCTTTGCTCACGTGTCAGAATCGTTTGTGCACCAAAGAATCTGATCAAGTTTTTAATTTCAATGTCATAGTAGTCAACAGACATATTCAACCATTCTGTAGGCTGGTATGCAAAACCAAGTGACAGCTGCGTAGAACTCTCAGAACCAATTTCTGGGTTAGCAATAGTTAGTGAATTTACTTGAATATCACAGCCTGCTTCAAGACCAAGATTGATACAAGATGGATCATCAGAAACACTTGGGTTACCTGGCTGTGGCTGCTGTGTAAGTATGTCGAGTGTTGGTGCTCTGAAACCTTCACCGTAAGAAGCTCGAAGGACAAGATCATCCGTGATGTCATACTTAACCGAGATTTTTGGAGAAAAATCACTGCCATAATCAGAATATTCATCATAACGACCTGCAAACGTTACTTCTATTAGGTCTGTTACTGGAATCAGCGTTTCGAAATATATACCCTTAACGTCTCTGCCACCACCAGCACTGTTACCCGCTGAACCACCTACCTGACCGGCTTCTGATAGTGAATCGTATGTATCAGAGTAATCTTCGTTTCTGTACTCAAAACCAACAACCGCTTGAATATCGCCGGCACCCATGTCATAAACGTCAAAAGCAAC
This sequence comes from Glaciecola punicea, assembly GCF_001756615.1. Lineage (NCBI taxonomy): Bacteria > Pseudomonadati > Pseudomonadota > Gammaproteobacteria > Alteromonadales > Alteromonadaceae > Glaciecola > Glaciecola punicea. The sequence goes on along the minus strand of NZ_LZXY01000011.1, from coordinate 25,076 downwards.
TGAACCGAACACTTCTTCTTGATCAAACGTACCAATTCGAGCAGTTGTCACTTTAAGACCGTTTAGTAATGTTTTGTATGCACTTCTGTCGGCCGTAGTGGTGAAACGGTCGCCAAAGGGATCGTTTAATAAGTAATCGCCGCTGTCTAATGCACGTCTAGCGTTAGAAGACATTAGGTAGTTTCTACCAATTTCGTAAGTTTTTGACTTAGTTTTTCTTACGCCTAAATCTATGAACATATCGTTGTAATCACCTTCGATACCGACGAAGAAATCAGTAGACCAGTTATCTACTTCGTTGTCTCGGTTACCTAGCGCGGCAAATCTGTGGCGTACGTTAACTTCTCTTTGCTCGCCGTTAGCTACATTGTAGAAAGGAGAAGCAGGGTTCGTAGGGTTGTTAATACTGTCTACACCAACGAATGCAGCATCACCAGCGTTGTTTAGTGAAGGAGCATAACGACCGAAAGATGTGGTGTTAGTAACTAGTGTCTGAGAGAAGATTTTCCAGTCATCATTAATTTCATAGTCTGCTTTCAAGAAAGCAGACTGGTTTCCAGTAGAGGCTTCGTTAGCGTTTGTCGCATTAAAGTTATATGCACAAAGACCTGAGCTTAATGTAAAGAAATTTTCTAATGAATCACATGTTGCATCTGGAATCACTGAAGTAAAACCGGCAGCTGTTCTCCAGTTAACGCCAAAGCTTGATGCGCCTGGCTGTACCCACTCGTAAGCGTTTTCAAAAATGATGTCACGGTTGTTCCATGATACACCGCCAATTATGCTTGATTTGTCGCTAGTTGCACCAAATACTGCAGAGCCTGCTTCTCTGTCGCCGCCTTCTTTAGGAGTGCTTACATCCGAAGCGCCTAAACGAAGTTCAACACCGTCGAAGTCTTTTCTTAGGATGATGTTTACAACACCGGCTATAGCATCTGAACCATAGGTTGCTGAAGCACCGTCAGAAAGAATTTCTATTCTTTCAACAGCAGCAATTGGAATAGTATTCAAATCTTGTGAATTACCTGTAGAAGGTGACTTCGGTAAACGACGACCGTCTACCAGTATTAGTGAACGTTCAGCGCCTAAACCACGAAGGTTAATTTGTGAAACACCTTGAGCAGAGCTACCAGACTGAGGACGGAACGAACCAGCGCTGTTGAAACTTGTGCTACGCAATAAATCAGACACAGATATTTGACCAGAAAGGTCAATTGCCGCTCTGTCTATTATAGTTACCGGTACTGAACCTTCTAAATCGGTACGTCTAATACGTGAACCGGTAACCTGAATTTTCTCAATTTTTGTATCAGCTTGCGCTTGCTCTTGTTGCTGAGCAACAGCGGCACCAGATAAACTTAATCCTGACACTGCACCAAAAGCTATCGCTATTGAAACAGACTTAGCTATTTTATTGTTTGTAAACATTTAATGTCTCCCTAGAGCACTATAAATAGTGAAAAATAGTCGTTTCATACGACCTTATATTATCGAGATCAGATCCCGTCTTTCGATATTAAACTCTACTGCACACCGCGGTCAACCTAATGTTTGCAGATTTTTCAGTTAGTTCAATAAATATTTTGTTACAAGCGAAACTTTATTTACATAATTGCCAATAAGGCCAGTACTTTAGGTCTAACTAGTCTGATGTTTATTTTTTATAAGTATTTATATTTAATATGGAAAAAACTAAAATATTAATAATAAATTAACGTTTTCGTGAAAATTTTAACGTTTTATCTTTCATTACAAGTACAATCAAGGAGGTTCTTGCGTAATCCCATGTCTCAGGGGGCATAATTTTTTTAGTACTTAATACACTATTCAAATAGTGCTCGGTGAAGTGTTTTCACAATGTCTTCACTGTCGTCTTTCCCCACAACAAATGATAAATTATGAACATTTGCGCCAAAACAAATCATTCTCAAATTAAAATCGCTAATGGCAGCAAATACTCGTGAAGATACACCTGCAGAACTATGCATGTTATTGCCCACCACAGTCACTACATCAAAATCCCGTTCTATGACGACTTCACAAATATTGCTGAGTTCAACAATGGTTTCTTTATTCATTTTTTCTGACATAGAGTTTGGTGGATTATCTAGCGTAAATGAAACCGCAATCTCCGATGTGGTAATCAGGTCTACGCTTAGATCATGTTTGGCAATAATATGAAACACCCTCTCCAAGAAACCTTGAGCATACATCATCTTTGGCGTTTTAACCGTTACTAACACTTGATCTTTCCTTCGCGTAATTGCTCTAAATGCCGGCTCATGCTCACAATTTCGTTTTATCCAAGTACCGCCCTTATCTGGCTCTTTGCTAGATCCTACGAATACATGAATATCATGTCGTAGCGCCGGCTCCATCGTGGCTGGATGTAATACTTTTGCTCCAAAGGTTGCCATTTCCGCAGCCTCTTCAAAGCTTAACTCAGGTAAGGGTCTGGCTTTATCGGTAATGCGAGGATCGGTAGTATACACACCAATGACGTCGGTCCATATTTCACATGTAGCAGCGCCTAATGCCTCAGCTAGCAAGGCTGCCGAAAAATCAGAACCCCCGCGACCGAGCGTCGTAGTTTTTCCTTGGGCATCTGCGCCTACAAAACCTTGGGTTACCACTATATGGTTTTCAAGCTCAGGAGCCAACAGTTGCCTTGACAAAATCTTAATGGTATTAATATCGGGAGCTGCTTGGGTAAATAGGTCGTCAGTGCGCATCACTTTGCGTACATCAAAGTTGATGGCGTTAACACCGTGTTCTCTTAACACCGCCGCGCATAATAAAGACGACATGCGTTCACCCATAGACATCAGGGCATCTTTCAAATCATCTTTATAATTAATTTCTTCATGGCGTGCATAACCATCAAGTTCATCTAATAGTTCAAACAATTTGTCGTTAACTTCACTTGGCCTTTTCAATTCATTTAAAATAGCAACTTGGATTTTGCGAATGCTTACTATGACATCCGTTATTTGCTGTGACGTTAGCGCGGTGTTGGCTAGCATCACCAAATGATTAGTAACGCCGGCCGCGGCGCTAACTACCATCAATTTAGTGTGTTTGTTTTTTACCACAATAGAGGCACAGTTATTAATAGAGTGATAATTGGCAACACTGGTACCGCCAAATTTAGCGACGTTCAACTGTGTAGACATAACGCGATTTGTCCTTAGGTGTAATATATGTGAATAATAGTGACTGGTATGTGCAATAAAAATTAGTGTTCATCAGCAACAACCAGCCTTATCCTTGTAAATATACCGATGATATTAATAAAAGGTGTCACTTTAGTAGCATTGTTGTTCAACATACATATTTAAACTACTGTGTTAAAGCACCTCTTTTTACTATGCAAAAAGTATTACGGCAGCATTGCGACTATATCACCCACTCTTATGTCTTGCTTAGCAAACCAGCCTTGGTTCATTTCAAGCGCATATAGCACCACTGATGACGATTTCACCGGCGTGAGGTTGTGGGCTTGGAGCTGTTCAATATCGACTATTGTGCCTTGCTCGTCAATGTAGGCAAGATCTAGTTCAATGTAGGTGTTTTTCATCCAAATACTGCCAGTTCGAGGGCTGTCGAATTTAAATAACATTCCGCAATCTTCACAAAGCTGTCTTCTAAACATTAAGCCTAACTGACGCTTTTGCGCTGTATCAGCATATTCAACCTGAATCTTTGTTGCCCCAATCGTCAAGGGAATTTTGCCATCGCCAGCTTTAGCAGCAAACCAGGCGTCAGCTTCTTCATCGCTCATTGCATCAAAATCAGCAGGCTCATTGTTTTGCGAAATATTTGCCAGTGTTTGATTTTCTTGGCTTGCCTTATCAGCAACGCTGCTAGGCTTTGCGCATGACATAAGGCTTAATAGACACAATAATGCTAATACGAGTAAAAATGCTGATGAAGGTCTAGCTGACATGATAATTCCTTGCACAAAAAAGCCGAGCAGTGAATATACTAAACTCGGCTTTTGTTTGCTAGTTAAGACTCTGACTTCACTACATTAGCGTAGCTGAGACAATGCCATCCCTAGGCAAGGTTTAAAGTAGGAATGATATTCGCTTTCGCTTCTTCTTCCGCTTTTTTAAATGATTCCATACGATCAAAGTTCAAATAACGGAAAACCTCAGAGCTCATCGAGTCAATCTTGTTAGCATAATCCATGTACTCTTCCTTACTAGGAATTTTACCTAAGATTGCGCCAACCGCAGCAATTTCAGCTGAACACAAGTATACATCAGCACCGTCACCTAGGCGATTTGGGAAGTTACGTGTTGAAGTAGACAATACAGTAGCACCCGCTAATACGCGCGCTTGGTTACCCATACACAGTGAACAGCCTGGCATTTCGGTTCTAACGCCAGCGCGGCCATATATATTGTAGTAGCCCTCTTCCATAAGCTGCGCTTTGTCCATTTTAGTGGGTGGTGAAATCCACAGGCGCGTAGGTAAGGTGCCGTTGAATTGTTCAAGTAGCTTACCTGCGGCTCTGAAGTGGCCTATATTAGTCATGCATGAACCAATAAAGACCTCATCTATTTTGTTACCGGCTACATCAGACAAGCTTTTAGCGTCGTCAGGATCGTTAGGACAGCACAGAATAGGCTCGTCGATATCAGCTAAATCTATCTCTAATATTTCCGCATATTCAGCGTCTTTATCAGCTTCCATCAATACTGGGTTAGCCAACCACTCTTCCATTTTAAGGGCGCGACGTTCAATCGTACGTGCGTCACCGTAGCCTTCGTTGATCATCCAACGTAGCATGGTAATGTTAGATTTCAAGTATTCGCCAATAGACTCTTTTGACATTTTGATGGTACATCCTGCCGCTGAGCGCTCGGCCGAGGCGTCTGACAGCTCAAAGGCTTGTTCTACGGTTAGATCTTCTAAACCTTCAATCTCTAGTATACGGCCAGAAAATGCGTTTACTTTACCTTTTTTAGCCACCGTTAATAAGCCATTTTTAATGCCATAAAGCGGTATTGCATGCACCAAATCGCGCAGAGTTATGCCTGCCTTCATTTTGCCTTTAAAGCGCACCAGTATAGATTCAGGCATATCTAGCGGCATTACACCTGTCGCGGCAGCAAATGCGACCAAGCCAGAACCTGCCGGGAACGAGATACCCATGGGGAAACGCGTATGTGAATCACCGCCGGTGCCCACGGTGTCAGGCAGTAGCATACGATTTAACCACGAATGGATAATACCGTCGCCTGGGCGCAATGAAACACCACCCCGGTTCATCATGAAGTCGGGTAGTGTATGTTGTGTTTCAATATCAACAGGCTTCGGATACGCCGCGGTGTGGCAAAACGACTGCATGGTTAAATCGGCTGAAAATCCTAAACAAGCTAAATCTTTTAGCTCATCGCGGGTCATCGGCCCGGTTGTATCTTGTGAGCCGACCGTGGTCATTTTAGGTTCGCAGTAAGTACCAGGGCGCATACCGTGGACACCACAGGCTTTTCCAACCATTTTTTGAGCAAGCGTAAAACCTGCATTGGTGGCGGTAGGCACTTCTGGTACACGGAATATATCGCTAACGCCAAGTCCCAATGATTCGCATGCTTTTTGCGTTAGGCCTCGCCCAATAATTAGGTTGATACGGCCACCGGCACGCACTTCATCAAGCAGCACTTTTGACTTATAGCTATATTGTGCGATAACTTCACCGCTGTCAGTATTTTTGATAATGCCCTCAAGTGGATAAATGTCGATGGTGTCGCCCATGTTCATTTTTTCTACGTCGGCTTCAAACACTAATGCTCCGGCGTCTTCCATTGTGTTGAAGAAGATAGGCGCTACTTTGGCGCCAATACAAATGCCGCCGCCACGTTTATTAGGCACGCCCGGCAAGTCTTCGCCGAAGAACCACAAAACCGAGTTGGTGGCTGATTTACGCGAGGAACCTGTTCCTACTACATCACCTACAAATACAACCGGGTGACCTTTTTCTTTCATTTCATGAATTTGTGCCAACGGACCTACTTCACCCTGTATTTCAGGTTCAAGGCCATCGCGACGCATCTTAAACATAGCGCGAGCGTGTAAAGGAATGTCGGGACGAGACCATGCGTCGGGTGCGGGTGATAAATCGTCAGTATTAATTTCACCGGTAACTTTATAAACGGTCGCGGTTATTTTTTCAGGTAAGTCTTCTCGTCCTGTAAACCATTCTGCTTCAGCCCATGAATGCATGATTTCAGTCGCGTACTTGTTGCCCGCTTTGTGTTTTTCCTCAACATCATGAAAGGCGTCAAACATTAATAGTGTGTGCTTTAATTCTTCTGCCGCTAGTTCAACTAAGTCGCTGTCGTCAAGCAGCTCGACTAACGTCGTAATGTTATAACCACCGTGCATATTGCCAAGAAGTTGCACCGCCGACTCTTTACTAATCAAAATACAGATCTCTTCACCCTTAGCAATAGCACTTAAAAATCCGGCTTTTACGTATGCCGCTTCATCTACACCGGGAGGCACACGCTCGGCTAGCAATTCAACTAGAAACTCTTCTTCGCCTGCAGGCGGATTTTTTAAAAGTTTGATTAAACCAGCAACTTGCTCTGGATTTAACGGCTTTGGCGGAATATTTTGCTGCGCACGTTCGGCAACATGCTTACGATAATCTTCTAACACGTTTTACGTCCTCTAATGTGGGCTAGCCACGTTTTAAATTGCCATAGCATCGCTATGTAATGAGAATTTTGGGATAGGCGCAAGTATACCATTTATACCCAGAAGATGAATAGGATTGAGCAATCAAGCGATTATACCTAGCATTCACCAAAGTGATGCGATACCACTATTGCATCACGACTTCAAATACAGAGGCCATATCACCGTCGGCCAAGATAAAGACTCGGCCGTCTTTTGACATAGTAATATCGCGCATTCTGTAGCCACTGTTTGCAAAAAAGATGCGCTCATCTGTCACACTTTCGTTATTTAATACGAGCGAATGTAGCTGTTGATATTTGAGTGATGTAAGTAGTAAACGATTGCTAAAGTCAGGAATTACTTCGCTGTTATAAAAAATCATTCCTGACGGCGCAATCGAGGGCGTCCAGTTAAAAGCAGGCTGCTCCATATTGTCATACTCGGTAAAAGGGCTAATTAAACTACCAATGTAATCTTTACCCTGCGTTATGACAGGCCAACCATAGTTTACGCCACTATTGATAAGATTAATCTCGTCGCCGCCTGCAGGACCGTGTTCGTGCGCAACAATTTGCTGATCAGAAAGCACAATTAAACCCTGTGGATTACGATGCCCAAAACTGTACACGGCTCTTTGGGAAAACGTATCCCCCGACATAAAAGGGTTACCAGCATGCGCCTCACCCGTGTCGGTCAGGCGCAGTATTTTACCCATATCGGATGTTCTTTTTTGTGCGTGCTCGCGGTAGTCAAAACCGTCGCCGGTGCTAATAAGTAGACTGTTGTCGGCCATAAAAGCTAGCCGCGCGCCATAGTGTGCGGCGGTGCTGCGCAAATCGGCTTGTTCAAAAATAGTTTCAGATACGGCAACGCCGTCGATGTTAAGGGCTCTTGGCGTGCTAGGGTTTGCCAACTGTTCACTTTCAGGCTTTGCGTTTTTTAACAAAACGCGAATTACTTTTAAACCGTTAGCGGTTTTACTACCATAAGAATATGATAAATAAATCCAAGGCTGGCGATCAAAATTTGGGTGAAAAGCAATGGCTGATAATCCACCTTGACCCGCGTAATAAAGGTCATTAAGCTGCAAATCAATCTTTGTTAATAACTCACCTGACAGCGAATACGTAGATAACAGGCCTGAGCGATGAGTAACATATAGCAAATTATCGGGGCCAACGTTGATGGCCCAAGATGCCGATAGATCTATAATGATGGGGGATAAACTAAGCGTATCATCAACAACGTTTTTCGTACTGCTAGCATTAGCGACATAGCACGTTAGTAAGGTAGCCAAAGTAAGTGCGATATTAATCCACGGCGGGCGCAAAAATAAAGCGAGTTTACGTTGTGGTAATCGCATTGATTTGTATGTTCCATCAAATTTCATTCTACACTTGCCTCTGACGATAAAAAAACACTACTATAGCGAATTATGTTATCACGCAAAATGTTTTCTACCACTAAGACTTTTATGAAAAAACTTGTTCTACTCCAGCATTTCTTACTCGCCGCATTAGTAACCATTATTAGTGCGTGCTTATTACAAACCCAAATGGTGCTGTTAGCACTAAGCAACATAGACATTGATATTACGTGGTCGCAGCGGATATATATGTCGTGGCAAGATTTGCTTGGCTTGTTACCAAGCTATGGCGTGATCATTACAATAGGCTTGGTCATTGCCTTTTTGATTGCTAAAACAATACGCAAGCACACTCGCGCCACTTCGCCTTACCTGTATGTTGTGGCGGGTGGCTTTACAATGGCGGCCATTCTAGTGGGCATGCAGCCAATTTTGGGCGTTACTTTGCTGGCGGGCGCTCGCTCTCTTTTCGGCATTATATTGCAAATTGGCGCAGGTTTACTTGGCGGCTTATGTTTTATGCGACTTCGCCGACCCCAAACTAAGGCGGCTTAGCCTCGTTGCTGGTGATAATGCGCCAGTAAACGAATTATTCATCAAATCAATAGCACATTCATCATAAGTGTAATAACTCCAATGTGTAAAAAAAGTGTTAAATTGGTGCGCATATTAGTATATTGCTACGTTAGTTCGCACACTAAGCCATATATTTAACAGCCCTTACAGAGGATACTATGCATATAAGCCAACCCACGTTTACTAAAGGCAATCTAATCCCTAGCCACATTTATAGCTTAGCCGATTATATAGAAGAGACATTTGAAAAGTATGCGCAACGTCCTTGTTACAATGCATTAGGCCAAACTAAAACCTTCGCCGAAATGAATGACTTATCGGCACGCTTTGCTAACTATCTTCAGCACCATACCGACTTGAAACCCGGTGATAGAATTGCGATTCAACTGCCTAATTTAATTCAGCATCCAATCGCGGTATATGGAGCGCTGCGCGCGGGGCTTATCGTGGTAAACACCAATCCCTTATATACCCCAACTGAAATGCAGCATCAATTTAACGACTCTGGCACCACCGCGCTCGTAATATTAACCGACCTCTTACCCAAGTATGAAGCTATCGCCGGCGCCGTTAATATCGACACCGTAATTGTGACGAGTGCAGCGCAATTGCTAGATAACAAAGAAATTAGTGGGCTTGAATACCCTTGCTATGCAGAAATATTTGCCAAAGTGCCCACAGTGCTTAGCATACACAGAGCATCAGCTAGCTTAGAAGATCCATGCATTCTTCAATATACAGGCGGCACTACCGGCGTATCGAAAGGCGCTGAGCTAAGCCATAAAAACGTACTTGCTAACAGCATTCAAACCTTAAACCGGCTTGGTACACGCTTAATAGACGGTGAAGAGGTCGTTATTTGTCCGCTACCGCTTTATCATATCTATGCATTTACGGTATGCATGATGACTTTTTTCGCTAAAGGTGCACTAAATGTGCTAATACCTAATCCGCGTGATATGGATGGTTTTGTGGAAACGCTCAAACCTCACAAATTTACGGCGTTTGCAGGCATTAACACACTATTTATGGGCTTGTGCCACCAGCCAGACTTTGTAAAACTTGATTTTTCAACGCTGCGACTGACCATGTCAGGCGGTACTGCCTTAACGCAGTCAGCGGCCCAGCTTTGGGAAAAAACCACGGGCTGTTCAGTTACCGAGGGGTATGGACTGTCTGAAACAGCACCGGTTGTGGCGTTTAATATACCCGGTAAAGAAGTAATAGGCAGCGTCGGCCTACCTTTAGACCAAACCGACATTCAGTTACTAGACACCAACGATGCACCAGTCGTCGATGGACAAGAGGGCCAAATCGCGGTTAAAGGCCCGCAGGTAATGCGCGGATATTGGCAGCGCGACGATGAAACCGCAAAAGTAATGACTGCTAATGGCTATTTTAAAACCGGTGATGTTGGCGTGCGCTTACCCGACGGCTGTATTAAAATTGTAGATCGCTTAAAAGATCTTATAATTGTGTCTGGTTTTAATGTATATCCTAATGAGGTTGAAGATGTGTTAAGTAGACACCCTAATGTGCTAGAGGCGGCGGTGGTTGGCAAGCCTGACGAGCATTCTCAAGAGCGTGTTTGCGCTTATATAACGGTTAATGCTCCGGTAAGTGACAAAGAACTTAGCCAGCACTGCCGCGAATTTTTAACCCCTTATAAAGTACCCAAAGAATTTAATGTGATAGATGAGCTGCCCAAGTCAACAGTGGGTAAAATACTAAGACGTGCGCTTAGATAACAGTCACCTAAAAAAAGAGAGAAGTAACTAATGTTCAATATTTCTGTAGAACGTATTATTAATAAGCCTATAGAGCAGGTGTTTGAGCTAATAAGTGACCACGCAAATTATTCCCAGTTCAAAGGGGTCGATAAATCTAGTTTACTTAAAGAAGGCACAGAGCATAAAAACGGCTTGGGGGCAGTACGCGAAGTAGTAGCGGCTATTGGCACGCTTCACGAAGAAATTGTGCGTTATGAGCCTGCGAGCAGCAAATCGGATCAAGAGACAAAAAAAGCGGTTTTAGGCTATAAGATTATATTTTCAAAACCACTTCCCTACGATCATCACTTAGGCGAAGTGCACTTATCTGAAGTTGACGGCAAAACCCACGCGAAATGGATTTCAAAAGGCAGGATAAGCACCTTCTTAATTGGTCCACTATACTTTGATAAACAAATTCAGAAGAATGGATCGCGTGCATTTGGTAGTATATTAAAGTATATAGACAACCTTTAATTATTAACCAACAGGCATAAAGCCCTTGCAGCCTAATTTAAATTTCGTAAGCTTTGCCGTATCAGTAATTGGGCCAGTAATAGTAATGATAGCGTTTGGCTATGGGCTTCACAGATACGGCACCTTAGACGACGCTTTTGTCGAAAAAGCCTCGCGTTTAGTCTTTAACTTCGCACTGCCCGCATTATTATTTAGCACCATTAGCACTAGCTCTGTGGGGCAACTTGCTAATTTCACCGTCATCGGCGCTGGTATGGCCGGCACCTTACTGGTGTTTGTAGCCATGCTGCTAACAACGTCTTTGCTTATTAAGAACAAGCAAGATCGTGGCGTCGTCATTCAAGGTTCGTTTCGCTCTAATATGGGCATAATTGGCTTGGCATATTGCGCTAACGCTTACGGAAGTGAAGGTTTAGCCTATGGCTCTGTGTACTTGGGCGGCCTCACTATTTTGTATAATTTGCTGTCGGTTGCTGTGCTTAACGTATATCAAGATAAACAAAGCTCTTACACAAAAATAGCCAAAGACATTGTGACCAATCCTATTATATTGTCTATTGTGGCAGGACTATTGGCCTCTATCCTAGCTGTTAAACTACCGCAAATTGCAACTAACAGTATTCAATATTTTGCCCAACTCACACTGCCCTTAGCACTTTTATGCACAGGTGCCGCACTGCGTTTCTCGACTATGCGTCAAAATGGTCTTGCCAGCCTATTCAGTATTACGGTTAAGTGCGTCGTGTACCCTATTGTTATTGTCGCGGTCGCGGTGTTAGCGGGCGTTGAGGGAATGGCTCTTATGATTGTGTTTTTAATGGCTATTAGTCCAACCGCGGCGGCAAGCTATGTCATGGCGCGTAAAATTGGTGGGAATCATGAACTTGCTGCGCAAATTATTGCAATAAGCACCGTGGTGTCGGTGCCGTTCACCTTAGCAGGCTTTGCAATAATTCGCGCGTTTGTGTAAGCCTTACTTTACCTGCTCTCTAACAACTTGATCCATAAAGCGTACGCCCCAACCTTGACTGCCTTTGGGCGAAACGTCAATATCCTCACTTAGCCAATCAACTCCTGCTATGTCTAAGTGTACCCATGGCAGTGACTCATCCACGAATGTGGCAATAACAGCAGCGGCTATACTCGCACCAGGGTTGCCTGCGCCTGAATTTTTAATATCGGCGATAGGCGACTTTATCTGTTCAAAATGATTAGCGTGAAGCGGTAAGGGCCATACATGCTCTCCCGAACGCTTGCCCACTTCCATCATTTGCGTAGACAACTCAAAATCGCGTGTTATCACTGCCGCGTATTCATCGCTTAGCGCTCGCGCTGCTGAGCCTGTCAATGTAGCAATGTTTAACAGCATACTTGGCTTATATTCTTGCTGCACGTAATAAACGGCGTCTGCCAATACCAGACGGCCTTCGGCGTCGGTGCTCATTATCTCTATGGTAGTGCCTTTCATTGTGTCAAGCACATCGCCTGGTCTTATTGCGCTAGCACCGGGCATATTTTCAGCCATTGCCATAATACCAATAACGTTAATTTTTTCACCTCTATTAGCAATCGCATGCATAGTGCCAGCAACGGCTGATGCGCCGGCTAAATCTGACTTCATAGCCCACATACCATCGTTATCTTTTAAACTTATGCCGCCGGTATCAAAGGTAATGCCTTTCCCTGCAAGCGCAATTGGCGCCGTGTTTTTATCACCGCCTAAATACTCAATGATGACCAAGCGAGGATCATGAACCGAGCCTTTACCCACGCCAAGCAATGCGCCCATGTTGTACTTTTCCATGTCTCTTACGTCAAGTACTTTTACTTTTACGTTGTCAATGCCGCTAAATGCAGCCTTTATTTTGTCTGCAAATACTTCCGGGTACATATTGTTGCCCGGCTCTGTGGCAATATCGCGTGCCATATGGATGCCTTGTGCCACATATTTTAAATCGTTTTGATAATGGTTTTCCGCCATTTCTGCATTTTGAGTGACTAAGGTAACGGTAGACTTGCCTTCATCTTTCTTTGTTTTATATTTGTCAAAACTGTAGTCACGCATATGATAGCCGCTAGCAATAAGCGCACTAGGCGTAAAAAGAGTAGTGTCTGTTAGTGTTAAGTTGTCAATATGAACCGCCACGTCAACCGTTTTGGTAGTAGAATACAACGACGAGGCAATTATGCCGCCTAAATCTTGAAGCTCAGAGGCGCTTATTCCGTTGTCATCCTTACTGCCAATAACCAGCAGCGACCCCAAACCCGCTACCATTTGCAAATGCTGCACGTGACCAAGCTTTGTTTCAAAATCGTTCAGCGCAAGTAACTTAAGCAGTTGACCTTCAGAGGCTGTGTTTAGCCTTGCTGCGGCGCCATCTAGGTTTTCTAGGTCGTCTACAAACACAACGTGACTGGGCGCTTTCATATCGCTTTGCGCCACAAAACTAAAGGTAGCTTGCGCAATACTGGCGCTCGTAAAGCCAAATAAAGCTAATGCAACAGCGGTTTTTTTAAAATTCATATTGAGTCGTATCCTTTATTTTATTGTCGTTTTAGGGTGTTTCTTATTGTAAAGCGTTATTTGAATTATACTTCAAATATGCATAAGAGTTTACAAACTTATACCCTCAATGAAAATATTGTTTATATTGTTTCTTCGTTCGGCTTTCCCGATGGGATATTTGGGAATGCGCTAAATAACATTTCAGCAATAAGCGTTTACATCGACATTGAAACAAACAGCACTTTTACAATAATGCATAAACAAACAATGACCAATACCGGTGCTTTAAAACGGCTAAGTGCTATGAACCCGATGCCGGCGATGACCACATCGTGATTGCTTTGTATAGCATGCGTGAAAATAGGATCGTATAGGGTTGCAGCTAACAAACCAACTACCGCAGCATTAGCGCCTACAAAGGCCCGTCTTACAAAAGCATAGGCAAACAACTTCTGCGAAATAGGCAAAATGGCACTTACTAGCAAAAAGCCGGGTAAGAAGACAAAAAGGGTCGCCAGCAAAGCGGCAAGGACTGCATTGCTTACATTTGTATCACCACCATTAACAAGCTGTTGATGCAATTCACCCATATAGCCCAAATAGGCAGCGAACGAGAACATAGGGCCGGGAACAGCCTGAGTTGCACCATAGCCTGCTAAAAACACCTCTTGGCTAACCAATCCTTGGGCTACCGTAGTTTGCTCTAAGAACGGCAGCACAACATGCCCACCGCCAAACACCATCGCGCCCGAGGCATAGTAAGCCGGTGCTTGCGCGTATAAGTATTGAGTAAAGTTAAATGGGTTTCCAATTAGCACGATAAACAAGCCAACAAACAAGCCTGCAGCAAGCCATGTTGTGGTTAACGTAAACTTGTGAGGAAAAGAAGAAAACATCGGTGCGTCTGAATGGTTTTCTTGCGTGTCTTTTTTTAATAGCCCGCTGCTGACTATTGCACACAGCATTAAAGCCATCACTTGCCATAATAGCGCGCTAGTTAACAACACTACACAAAACATGACTACAGCGATTATCCACGATAGAGGCACTGTTAGCAGCTGTTTACTCATGCCAATAACGGCCTGTAGCACAACAATGAAGGTCAATATTGCTAGGCCGTGTAAACTTGCTTGGCCTACCCATGAATCGAGTAAACTTAAGCTATTAGCAAATAAAAGCAGCAGCAAAACCGAAGGCAAGGTGAAACCAATAAAAGCCAAGGTAGCCCCAAGCCAGCCACCTCTAAGAAGGCCAATAGCAAACCCCACTTGACTGCTCGCAGGGCCTGGAATAGTTTGGCAAATGGTCAGCAAATGCGCATATTGCGCTTCGCTGAACCAGTTTCTATTTTCCACAAACGCCTGCCTAAAATAGGCTAGATGCGCCACGGGCCCGCCAAAGCTGGTGAGTCCTAATTTTAGGAATATCCAAAATATTTCAATTGCTCTCATAGGGATAATAGCGTGTCTCATGTTGGGCTTGCGTATTTTATTGTTTTATACGTGCGGCAATCAAATACCAGACCACAATATTATAGTTATGACAGTACTGTCCATTGTTTTGAAATAAGACCTTGAGTGCCATCGAAAACCTCACCTAAGAAAATCTGTCCTTTTTCAACTTTACCGACCCCGCTTGGTGTTCCTGTCATAATAATATCGTTATCGACCAAACTCATAAATGCGCTTATATTTTCAACAAGGCAGTATGGCGTATTCATCATCAATTTAACGCGCCCTTGCTGAACGAGGTGCTCATTGACGCTTAATGCAAATGTTACATTGCTGATATCTGCGGGGAGTTCTACGAAGGCACTAAACACCGCAGAGCCGTCAAATGCTTTTGCCCGCTCCCAAGGCAGACCTTTTTCTTTTAACTGAGACTGTAATTTACGTTTGGTTAAATCAAGTCCAAACCCTAGTCCTGCAATTTCCCCATTTTTAATGATAAAGCAAAGCTCTCCTTCGTAATGAATTTCATCTTGATTTTTGCTATTCAAGTCTTCACTGATAGCCGAGTTGGGCTTTAAAAATATGACAGGCTCAAAGGGGATTTGATTGCCTAACTCTGTTATGTGATCAAGGTAATTTCGACCTATGCAGACTATTTTTGAAGGACTTACCCATTCGTTTTTAAAACTAATTGTGTTGAGTTGACTCATTTTCCAGTTACCATCTATGCCTAAAAGATAATTTTTTGTTCACTATTATTTGTTATTAAGGGCCTTGCCATAAAATAATGTGGCCTTGGTGCTCACATAGGCAAGTACATTCATATTGTGTGAACGACTTTGAACGACTCTGCCTAAATGCTTACTACTGTAATTTATAATGCTAAAATTTGAAGTGTTTCGTGTAATTGGTCGTCTAGTACACATTACACAAGTGAAATTTAAGCAAGATTTGTCATTACCTACCCTCTCTTTATACGCGTATTGAATATTTATACATTGTGTAATACCAAAGTTTACAGCAACATTAATGTATTGCTACTTACATCATTATGAGACCAATATTATGGCAACCGCATGTGCTTTACATATTTTAGTAAAAACTGAAAAAGAAGCGAACGAGCTACTTATTCAACTTAATAAAGGCAAAGACTTTTCCACTCTAGCCAAGCGTCATTCAGTATGTCCCTCAGGCAAAAAAGGCGGTGATTTGGGTGAGTTTCGTCGCGGGCAAATGGTAAAAGCGTTTGATGATGTCGTCTTTAAAAAAGATATATTGACTGTACATGGGCCGGTGAAAACAAAGTTTGGCTATCATTTAATAAAGACACTTTATCGTTAGTCATGAAAGCACACAAATGATTACTAAGCGCGATGAGATGAAGAGTAGCTGCATTATCCGTTCAACTAGATGCTATGCGTCACAGGGTGTGTCTTCAATTTACTTGTTATGTGACACTGTGAGTCACACCTATAAAAACGTGAAACAGGCCACAAATAAAATAAAGTACAATAAAAAATTACTGGACAGTGTAGCCCGAACCTTTTGTTCATGATGTCTAATAATTTCTGACGTAGAACCCTTAAACTTACCAAATCTATTGATGGCGTAGATCTTTGATTCCGACAATTGAGCAATGCAAGACTTTCTAGGACATTCAGACATTCGGACATTCGGACAATACAAATGTACACCCGTGTTATTAGCACTAAATTTTGGGCATAAAAAAAGCCGCTTAACTAAGCGACCTCTTTGCATTTTTAGTATTTACTACAGTATTTTAGCAACAACACCGGCGCCTACAGTACGGCCACCTTCACGGATTGCAAAGCGTAAGCCTTCATCCATCGCGATTGGAGCAATTAGCTCTACTACGAATTTAAGGTTATCACCAGGCATTACCATTTCTACGCCTTCAGGAAGCTCTACAGCCCCTGTTACGTCAGTCGTACGGAAATAAAACTGTGGGCGGTAACCTTTAAAGAATGGCGTATGACGGCCACCTTCGTCTTTGCTTAAGATATACACTTCAGCTTCAAACTTGGTGTGTGGCTTAATTGAACCAGGCTTGGCAAGTACTTGACCACGTTCAACATCTTCACGCTTAGTACCACGTAATAATATACCCACGTTCTCGCCGGCACGACCTTCGTCAAGCAATTTACGGAACATCTCAACGCCTGTACACGTTGTTTTAACCGTATCTTTTATACCGATTATTTCAACTTCTTCGCCTACTTTAACAATACCTTGTTCAATACGACCTGTTACAACCGTACCACGGCCTGAAATTGAGAACACATCTTCTATTGGCAGAATAAATGGCTTGTCAACGTCACGCTTTGGCTCTGGAATGTAGTTGTCTAGCGCATCTGCTAGTTCAAGAATTTTAGCTTCCCACTTTTCATCGCCTTCAAGGGCTTTGAGTGCTGAGCCTTGAATTACCGGTAAATCATCACCTGGAAAATCATATTCACTAAGAAGCTCACGCACTTCCATTTCTACTAGCTCTAGTAATTCTTCGTCGTCTACCATGTCACATTTGTTCATGAAGACAATCATATATGGAATACCAACTTGACGACCTAGTAAAATATGCTCACGTGTTTGTGGCATAGGACCGTCGGTAGCAGCCACTACTAATATGCCACCGTCCATTTGCGCAGCACCGGTGATCATGTTTTTTACATAATCGGCGTGACCAGGACAATCAACGTGTGCATAATGACGGTTAGGCGTGTCATATTCGACGTGTGAGGTATTAATAGTAATACCGCGCTCGCGCTCTTCTGGTGCGTTATCAATTTGGTCAAACGCTGAGGCAGAGCCACCGTATGTTTTTGCTAGAACTGTACTGATAGCCGCAGTTAGCGTTGTTTTACCGTGGTCAACGTGGCCAATTGTGCCAACGTTAACATGCGGTTTTTTACGTTCAAATTTTGCTTTTGCCATTGTCTTTTCCCAGCAAAGTTAATATTAAAAAAAGTAGTCAAAGAATGGTGCTGATAGGCAGATTCGAACTGCCGACCTCACCCTTACCAAGGGTGCGCTCTACCAACTGAGCCATATCAGCATCGTGGAGCGAGCAGCGGGAATCGAACCCGCATCATCAGCTTGGAAGGCTGAGGTAATAGCCATTATACGATGCTCGCATTCCCGAAGTTTCTCTGACCAACTTTTTTTCAAAAAGGTGGTGGAGGGTGCAGGATTCGAACCTGCGAAGGCTGAGCCGTCAGAT
This sequence comes from Glaciecola punicea, assembly GCF_001756615.1. Lineage (NCBI taxonomy): Bacteria > Pseudomonadati > Pseudomonadota > Gammaproteobacteria > Alteromonadales > Alteromonadaceae > Glaciecola > Glaciecola punicea. The sequence goes on along the minus strand of NZ_LZXY01000011.1, from coordinate 7,003 downwards.
TTACAGTCTGATCCCGTTGACCGCTTGGGTAACCCTCCAGAGATTGATGGTGCCGACTACCGGAATCGAACTGGTGACCTACTGATTACAAGTCAGTTGCTCTACCAACTGAGCTAAGTCGGCACTACATCAAGTGGGTGCGGATTCTAGAGCAATGATTAATGATGCGCAAGTGTCTTTTGGTAAATAAATAGATTTTTTTACGATTAATGTTTGCTTGCTCGTAAAAGCTTCTATATTTGCCATTATTTTAATCATTTTTAGCCATATTTTGATGTGCAATTTTGGCCAGCCCAATTAACACTAAATTTTCAACATAATTTATATTCACGCACGCGCTATTATTTTCTGATTTTGCCAATGTACTGATCAGCACTCTTGCATCTCCTCCACTTATATACAGCTCGTATTTTGAACAATACGATTGCATGATGTTGCATGCTTGCAATAACATTCCGCTGAGTTGTGCAAGAGCACCTTGTGCAACACATATAGGCGTGTCATTACCTAGTGTTAATGTGTCCAATAGCTGACCTTGGTCAAATACTCTTTTAGTTTGGCTAACCACTGCGGTGCGAGCCATAGAAAGTCCTGGCGCTATCCAACCACCTAAGTGTTTGTTGGCAACCACAAAGTCACAGGTTATAGCAGTGCCTGCGTCTATCACGATAAAATTAGTTTGCTCTCCCCTATCACGAAGTGCCGCGCCTGCTAAAATCACCATCCAGCGATCAGCGCCCATATTTTGCGGCTGTGCGTAAGCATTTGAAATATCAAACTGTACTGCTTGAGTGCGCGTTTGGTGAAAAGGAATTTTTGCTTTGCCACACAGCGCTGCAATAAAAAGGCTTGTTTCTTCATTTACTACGCTGCATAACCAACAGTTTGCAGCCTGCTCAAGTAAGGCTTCAATACTGTCTAGCGATGTTCTAAATATGCGTAAATCGGCAATTTCTTCAGGAAAAGTATACCAAGCATACTTAATACTGCTGTTGCCAATATCGAGCAATAAACTAGGCCTGTCTAACACTAATTTCTCCGCCATGAAAAGCTTTTATACTGCCGTTAATATCAAGCAAAAGTGCGCCAGTATTGTCAATACCATTGCCTGTGCCCGTGATAATTTTATCACCAGCAACTATCGTTATGTGTTTTTTGTAATATAAATCGCAGTCTTTCCATCTTGCCATAAAAGGCGCCATACCGTGTGCCTCAAATATAGGTAAATTCTGCCAAAGCTTATGAATAAGGGCAGCGGCTAATTGATTTTTGCTAATAGGTTTTTTAGTTATACTGGATAGATCAGTGAAAGCTTGATTTATTCCTTGCACATTAGCGGGCAAATTTATATTAATGCCTATGCCAATGATAGCCGATGTAGTGGCCCCTACTTGTCCCTCAACCTCAATTAAAACGCCCGCTAGTTTTTTCTGTTCATGGTACACATCGTTTGGCCATTTTAACTGACAGTTCAATACCTCTAACGATTGCAGTGTTTCATTAATGATTACCCCCACCATCAAACTAAGCCCGGTCATCGCTTGGTGGCCACCGGTAAATCGCCACAGCATGCTTAAGTATAAGCTACTGGCATAGGGCGAAACCCAATTTCGTCCGCGCCTGCCGCGGCCTGCACTTTGTGCTTCAGCTAAACAACAATAGCCAGAATCGACATAGGGTACACTGTGCGATTTTGCTTTTACAATATCGTTAGTTGAACTAACCAAATTCTCAATCTGTATCAAAAAGGCATTACCTTGACTTGACGCCGGCAATGCAGCTTGAATTTGGCTGTGCGACAACAGCTCAATATGATTGGTTAGCTTGTATCCGCGCCCTTTAATACTGCAGATATCGAGGCCAAGCTTATTCAGTGCTTTTATTTGCTCGGAAATTGCACTGCGGCTGAGCGCTAGTTCACTAGCTAGATCTTCACCAAGGTGGAAATGGCCATCGTTTAATTTATTTAGCAATTGAGTGCGAAGCGCTTGTTTATTTTGCGCCTGTGATTTTTTCATAACGTGACAAGTCCATGTTTCCCAATTAGCCGCACCTCATTGTCTAGCTCAATATCAAAGGTTTTGTATACCGAGTCACGAATTTGACGCGCTAGCGTCAGTAAGTCTTTACCTTCTCCTTCTCCCATATTAACCAGCACAAGCGCTTGATTTTCATGACAGGCAATATTGCCAATTTTTTTTCCTCTAAACCCCAATTTATCAATAAGCCATGCTGCCGGGATTTTTACCTGATGTTCATTTACTCGGAAACTCGGCATATCATTGTGGATATTTAAAAGCCTATTAAGATGGTTATTATCAATTACTGGGTTTTTAAAAAAACTCCCAGCATTGCCTAGTTTTGCAGGATCGGGTAGCTTACTTTTTCTGATAGCAATAACTTCATTAAACACCTTCTCGGCGCTAGGTAATACCAGGTGCAGCAATGAGCCGTAACTCGTTTCAAGTTTATACACTTTAGGTAAGCGGTAAAAAACGCGCGTTATTATACGTTGATTATGAGCCTGCTGTTTGAAAATACTGTCACGATAGCCAAAATTGCACTGCTCTTTATTAAAGCTACATAGGGTGAGCGACTCGGTGTCTAAAAACTCAACTTTATCAATAAACCTTTCTATTTCGACACCATAAGCGCCTATATTTTGAATAGGCGATGCACCAACAGTGCCTGGAATAAGGGCCAAATTTTCAAAACCACCAATATTACGTTGTATGCAAAACTCGACTAATCTATGCCAATTTTCACCCGCTCCTACGGTGAGTAAGTATTCGCTTTTATTTTCATTCACGAGTATACCTTTAATTCGGTTTAGCAGCACCAATTGTGGATAGTCATCAATAAATACTGTATTACTACCTTCACCTAACATCAGGTATTTTGTGTCATCGCCTTCGTTTATTAAAGCCCTAATTGTGCTTATTAACTCTCGTGACGATTCAATATTTATAATCCTGCGGCAGCGCGCGTGAAGCGAAAATGTATGTAAAGACTTTAACGAGTCCAATTTTTAATTCACTTATTCGTTAATTTATCTATATTTATTGTTACAGAAAATGGTGCACGTGTATAAACTTAAATGACAAATTTATATAAAATACGACAAAGATAGGTGATATTGTGCAACGACGTAACTTTGGTGAGCGGCCTATTTTAACCAATTAAGCGCTCGTGGATACTGTAAAACGAGCCACACCTCGTTGTATAAGGCTAAAGCGGTAGGACCTTATTGTATCGAAGTTGGTCATAATTAAGCGCATTGACGTATTTGATAGTCTGCGCTTTACCCACGATAGCGTCGTGCTCATTTAAAGGATACTTTGTTTTGTCTGAAACCCCGTCTAATTTTACTGTAGAACCTGAATTTACTAATAAAACGTTGTCTGTTACTGAAATAAATACGGCAACTATGGCAATGACGCCTATATCCCCTAAGTATCGTCAGATAAATCTAATTTGGGGGGCGTGTTTTGGTGCTTTACTTGCCATAATTTTGACACTTTTCACAAGTGGTATTATCTTTGATTTACCCGAAAATGCGCGCCCTTACGTTATTGGCGGCTACGTTTTTATCGCTATTAATACACTGCGCAACTTAATTTATCACGTTTTTGCCGACCCACTCATACAATATGCTCTGCGTGAACACGATCTTAATTATCAATCGGGTCTAATCTTTAGAAGCTTAGTCAGCCAGCCCATCTTACGGATTCAGCACATCGAAATTAGACGTGGGCCTATAGAGCGGCAGGCTGGCCTTGCTACACTACAGGTATTTAGCGCTGGCGGCGTATCTCATACATTTAATATTCCAGGTCTCGTTTATAAAGACGCTGTGTCGCTGCGTCAATTTATTCTTGATCATAAGGATTTAGCTGCCGATGTCTGAAACAAGGCAAAATGAGCATATTAAATCCAATAACGAAACACAGCCCTTGCTAACTCAACCTGAGATAGACGCGAACTTAACTCGCACACACACACAAGAATGGTCACGTGTGTCGCCTTTGGCTATTTTGTATTTCTTTACTAAAACAGTATATGGATTAGTAAGTGGCGTGCTTATTTATACACTTCCTGCTTTTGCAGCCGGCTATTCAACGATCAAAGAAAACCCAGTGTATCTTGCATTAGGGCTTATTGCTTTCTTTACGCTAATTCTGATAAACAGCATCGCTAAGTATTGGTTTTACCTCTACAAGTTTACTGACGAGCGCGTTGAAATTAAACAGGGTGTATTTAAAAAGTCACATTTAGACCTACCGTTTAAAAAGATACAAAATGTTAAGGTGATTCAACCCTTCTATTATCGCTTTAATCAATATTCGTTTATTGAATTAGATACTGCAGGCTCTGCTCAGCAGGAAGCAAAAATTGTTGCACTACCCCTGCATCTAGCTGAGAGCTTCAAGCAGATGATACTGCAGATAAAAACTAATGAACCTGCAAATACTTTAAATAAAGAGTCGGGCTGCGTTGAAGTGCATCAAGATAAGGAAACATTGCTGAACGAACGCTCGCTGATGGATCTGGTAATCCATGGTATATCGAATAACCGAGTATGGATATTTTTGGGCTTTTTAGCGCCCTTCTACAATGCTATTGGAGAGAACATTGGCCTTGCCTTAGAAAGTGTTGGCATTGATTTAATGGCGTATCTAGATTACGAAAGTCTCAGTGTTGGCTTATTTATATTACACGTATTGTCACTCGTAATGCTAGTTATGTTAGTTGTTGTTTCGTTCTCGGTAATTGGTTCGATATTTGTATTTTATAAATATAAATTAAGCCGCTTAGGAGACAGGTACATACGCCGAAGTGGTCTCTTAACTAAGCATGAAGTCAGTATGCGACTTAGCAGAATTCAAGTCGCTGTTCAGCAGCAAGACTGGCTTGACCTAATTATTCAACGTACAAATCTTCGCTTTGAACAAAACATGAGTATGCCCGTTGGCGGTGGACAGGCAGGTAATATAAATAATGCAAGTAAGCTTATTGTGCCGTCAGTTACGATCACTGAATCAGCAGCATTAATTCAAGATGCATTTAATGTTAAACGTTTTGATAGTATTGTCTTTACCCGTATTTCAAAACGGTTAATTATTCGCATTCTAGCTTTCCCCATTATGCCTATACTCGTTTTGGTTAACGCAGTGGTAATTCAATCTAGTGAAACTACCATTCTTGGCTGGGGCATTCTCTCTATGTTCAATACTTTATTAGTTGGCTTAGTGTATTTACGCTGGTGGCGTTGGGGCTACCATTTTGAAAAAGGTTTTATTTATATTAGGAAGGGATTAATTGGGGTGAATTATTATGTGTTTCCCGTCGGCAAGACTCAGCAGGTTGTATATCAACAAAGCGTATTTATGCGACCGCATAATTTAGCAGATATAAACTATGTATTGGCCTCAGGCTTCCACAAAGTACCACTTATTCCAGAATACTTGGCCAGAGAACAGGCCAATCGTGCCTTACTGATTGTTGCTAGAGATAAGCCAGTGTGGATGTAACACTTTCGCGCCAATTTGCTTGTGCAATATGACGCAGCTGCGGAATGTTTTAATCTTGTTTTTTATTTAGGGTAAAAACATAGTGACCTTGTTGGTTAATCTCGCGCGAGCATTCTCCAGCAAAGAATAAATAATTCAGATGTGAGAATGCCTCTGCGATGGCAAAAAACATATTGTGGTCATCCAGCTTACGTTTGAACATCAGGGGTAAACAATCTGCTACTGTTTTAGACGTTTTGCAAAAGTCGCGTAAGTTTTCCAAATGCATATGGTGATGATTACAGAGTTGGTTAACTCGGCAGTGTAATCCGTAGAATGGTTGTTTATGAGATGGAAGCACCAATGTGTCACCGGGTAGCTGAAGGAACTGCGGCAAAGTCGTCAAATATTGCTGTAAAGCATTGGCGTTAGGCTCTGTACTATAAACCCCAATATTAGGCGAAATTTTAGGTAGCACCTGATCACCGGAGATTAACACCTTGAGTGACTCACTATATAGGCACACGTGCTCTGGTGAATGTCCTCTGCCGATAATAACTTTCCAACTATGCTCTCCAATTAGCAAACTGTTGCCCGCTTCTAAGCGCTCAAACTGAAGCGGAATAGGCGCAATGACAGCACCCATTCCCTTACTTGATTTCCTGTTTTCTTTGGCAATTGCAACATAGTCAGTCGACATACCGCAGCGTACTAAATATTGGTCATCTTGCCAGTCACTTGCGCCCATTGCACCAGCGGTGAGTGCCCTTGCAACAAAGTATTCTGAGTTAGACATATAGAAGGGAACACGAAATTTTTCAACTAAATACCCGGCCATACCAATGTGATCTGGATGCATATGGGTCACGATTACTTTTGTAATCGGTTTAATTAGCTCACCTAATAAACTCTCCCATAATTCTTTTGTTTTATTCGTGCCAATACCGGTGTCAATTAGAACGTAGCCATCTGTTAGTGTGTCTTCAATAAGATATAAATTAATATGATCAAGAGCAAATGGCAATGGCATACGTAGCCACAAGATCCCTGGTGCAACTTGTTCCCACTTTCCGGGCTTTGGCAAAGGCACGTCAATATAATGTATTTCTTCAGACATATGGTCGGGTATATTTTTTTGTAATTCCGGCATTGTTTTTTTCACCTCTTTCGTCATGTTTGCGCCGCCTTTCATCTACTCTATCATTTGATTGTATCGATAATACTATTACAGACAATTTGGAAGCTTTGTACCAACTATCTTTTATGATTGTTGTTGATAAGCGGTGTGTATAAGTGCAGATTTTTAGTGTCCGCCCTTGTCACTGAAAATACTGCGCGACCGTTGGTAGGTTTAACAGCGGGGACGGTGCGACATCCTTGATCCCTTTTTGCTTCCATAGCCTCATCAAATTTAAGCGGCGTGTTTTTGACCATGGTTGATGTTGCTACATGGTATCTTTCTACATTGTCTCTTTCTCACAGGCACAAAAAAG
>NZ_LZXY01000010.1:0-115607 GCF_001756615.1 Glaciecola punicea | reverse complement strand
CTTAGGTTAGCGCGGGTAATGTCTGCGAGGATTGAAGCTTGCGGCGTAATATCGTAGTTGCGAGCGTCAGCGCTAGCGCTGGTTAGGCTTACCGTTTTACCGTCGCCTGCATTTTTATTAGAAAAGGCGCCGGTTGTCGATACGGTTACCGTATCGCCTGCAATTAAGCCGGTCAATGTTTTCCCGCTCACATCCAGCAAGGCATCTACGTTACCGTCGTAGACTTTGCCACTGGCGGTGATCCCGCCTACGCTTAGGTTAGCGCGGGTAATGTCTGCGGTGGTTGATGCTTGACCCGTAATAAGGTAGTTGCCGGCGTCAGTCCCGGCGCTTGTGCTGGTTAAGCTCACCGTTTTAGCATCGCCTGCATTTTTATCAGAGAACGCGCCGCTTGCCGATACGGTTACCGTATCGCCTGCAATTAAGCCGGTCAGTGTTTTTCCGCTCACATTTAGCGCGGCGCTCATAAGGCCGTCGTAGACTTTGCTATTGGCGGCGATGCCGCTGACAGTCAATTCTTTAGGCGTAATTGTCACTGCTGCATTAGCGGCATTAAGCGCCGGCAACATGTAATTGCTTACCAATCCAGTGCCATCAGTTAAAGTAATGTTACTGATAAATTTATTAGCGGTTGTTACGTTTTTATCGTTTACCCTTGAATCAGTGTAACTGAGGGTCTCAGTGCCTACTAATCCGCCTATAGTAACCTTATCTGTAAGATTAGTTGTGCCGTCATAAACCTTAGAGGCAAATAGTGTAAGAAGCGCTGGGTTGGTGGTAAGTGTGCCATCAACATAAGTGATCATATAGCCTTGTTGGCTACTAATTAGCCCTTTAGGTATGATGGTATAGCTGCCTGCGTTAACAGAGTTCTGAGCGCTGCCGGTATAGCTCAATGTTCCGCTTGGTGTCGCGCCGGCGACAGAATATGTCATGCCATTGCCACTGAATTCATTGCCATCATAGGTCTTAGTAAAACTGTTTGCCGTTACGGTCAATGCGGTCATGAAAGTACGCAATAAGGGGAAACTACTTCCTTCATCAATAAACCAAATGTTTGTAAAATCCCATCCATTAGGAAAGGTAGCTTGCTTCATCATTTGGTCGGAAGTTAATCCAGTGGTGCCTGCCGGCGTGCTATTGACGACGCCAACCGAATGAGTAGCATTAGCTTTGTTCCAGAAATTGTCAGTAAGCACCCCTGTTGTGGTCCCAAATAAGCCACCCGGTGCAGCACCGCTTACCGTTCCAGCGGCATAAGCATTTGTGACTGCAGCGGTACTGTTGCCAAGTAGGCCACCGACACCAGCGGCGCCAGCCACATTACCAGTAGCGTAGACGTCTTTAATAACAGCTGTAGTCACGCTGCCAATTAAACCTCCCGTACCGGCTGCTCCGTCAACATTGCCAGTAGCATAACTCTCGGTAACATCTCCACTGGTTTTCACGCCGATCAGACCGCCAGTGCCCGCATGACCTTTAACGTTTCCGACGGCATAACTTCGAGTAATTGCCCCGGTGGTGATGGTGCCTATTAAGCCGCCAGTGCCCGCATCGCCATCTACGCTTCCGGTTGCATAGCTATTGCTGACTGGCCCAGTGGTAATATTGCCTATCAATCCTCCGGTGCTAGCTGCTCCAATAACATTACCAGTGGCAAAGCCATTAGAAACTGACCCCGTTGTTAAACTCCCCACCAAGCCTCCGGTGCCGGCCGCTCCAATAACAGCGCCAGTGGCAAAGCTATTAACAATGTTCCCAGTTGTTAAACTCCCCACCAAGCCTCCGGTGCTGGCCACCCCGGTAACGGTGCCAGTGTTATAACTGTTGCTCACATTACCCGTTGTACCTGAACCAATTAAGCCACCGGTGCCTGCGCCACCATTGATAATTTTGCCGCCCACCAAGCCCACATTGCGAACATCAGAGCCGGCGCCGGCGATCCTAATCATTCCCGTGTTAGCCGCGGCGATGCCATCAATATTCATTCCGGTAATGGTATGCCCAAGACCATTAAAATTATTGGCAAAGCTGGCTATTGGCGTAAAATCAAAGGTAGATTCCGCAGTGCCTAAATTACCACCCAGCGCAAAATTTCCGGTAATGGTCATGTTTGCTAATTGATCCACAGTGTTGAGAATATTATACTCTGCACCATTAATGGTCAGTATACCGGTACCTGAACGTGCGTTGGTGCCGTCAGTTTCGGCAAAGTCAACTCTGCCAGTGAAACCGTTGGCATCCATGCCAACAAAGACCTGCCCACCGGCAACGGCTACATCACCGCCATTGGATGTTGCCGTGTTAAGAACCAAAGTCGACGTGCCACTGGCTGTCATCACGCTATTAATATTAATGTCTTTGGCGGCGGTTAACGTTAAGGTGTTCGCGCTCCACGAAACCTCTTCATTTACATTGATATTGCCAGACCCTCCGTTGGTGCCCTTGAAAGACATAATCTCTACATCTGTGTTGACTAAATTGTTCGACAGTGCAATCCCAGTTATATTGGCCGGTGCGTCAGTGCTAGCATCACCAATATTAAAGTCGGCGGGATCAATTAGCCAATTGCCACTATCGCCAGTCGCAGCAAAAGTGGTTACTTTTGCATCATCAGCAATGCGTACATGCGCCGCTGAAGTTTCAATGAAACCGCCATTACCGCCGTTAGGAGCGGAGGCATCCAAGATGCCAGCTACCATTATGCGGTTATTGTCCATGCCACCCATCAGCATTATTTGACCATTTTCGCCAGTGGCGAGCGTGTGCGCTTCTATTATGCCTGTATTGCTAATGACGGATGTTACTAATGCCTGAGTGGCTTGTGCGGTAAGGTATACTAGTCCGCCGTCAGCTTTAATTCCGCCTTTGTTTTCAATGGAGGCATCAATTGCCGCCTGTGTGACCTGTATTTCAACAGGCCCGCCTAGGTCAAGTGTGACGTTTGCGCCAGCACCTAACAATACACTCCCCATATGCGCAGTGAGAGTGCCAGTGTTGGTGATTTTAGCGGCGATTAAAGCAATGCTGCCCGCGTTGTTAACGGTGATATTGCCTCGGTTAATGATGGCATTACTGCTCTCGCCGACAAATGTAAAATTACCGTCCATGAAGTCATCGGTACTGAGGCGCAAGGTGCTTGCAACGAGTCCGCCTGCGTTTATTTGAGATGTTGGGGTAAATAACACACCGTTTGGATTAACTAAAAAAACTTGACCATTAGCCGATAAGTTACCTTGAATGACAGATACATCGCTGCCTAACACTTGATTAAGTGCAACAGATGAAGAGGATGGTTGGACAAACTTTACTGCGTTGTCTGCTCCGATATTGAATGTCTGCCAATTAGCCGCCATTTTAGCGGTGCTTTGCGTTATTGTCATATTGGTATTGGTTTGGCTAATGCTACCAGCACCCGCGACAATGTTGCCGCCCGTTGGCAGTGTGTCGGCTTTTGCGGTATGACATATTATCGATAGCGCTAAAGCTAGTGCGCTAAACTTGCACAAATTTAGAAATTTAATATGGCTGGGAAGATTGTTACTAGACTTGACTGCTGGAGTTGAGCCACTGATTGATTTACCGCGGCCATCACTTTTTTCAGACACCGGGACATAAGACGCTGCTGCATCGCTCCAAACTAAACAGTACACGTGATTGAGCATAATAACCTTGGTTGCTTTTAATTTTTATTCATTTTGACTGACTAAATAGTATTTTCATGTAAGGCCAGTTGTATTAAGTTTGGACGACCATTGGCAGGTAAAAATGGAAGACTCGTCCTTTTGTGCCTTGTGTTCATCTTAAATTCTTCCGCACATCGTACCACTTTATTGACGATAATGTTTAATTTATGAACAGTTTTGCCATTTAAAGACCCTTGATATGCCGCGCCTTTAAGTTAATTGTTATAATAATCAAACACTAAAAAATGTTTTTGACGCATAAAAATAAATAAAAATAAATAAAAATAAATAAATAAATAAATAAAATACATAAACTAAAGTTTAAAATTGATGCATTATTCGCTTTACAGCGAAATATTAAATATGAGTAATATTCAATATCACTTTTAAACACGGCTCCGATTCCTTTTAACGACCCTAAACCACATTTCAGACGACGTCATTATGACTTTTTGCGTTGAACACAAGTTAGCTGTGATGACACCTCAGTTGGAACCTAGGGTCATGCAATTTAATTCATCGGGTTTTAAATTTTATCATTGAGTACCCAAAACTAGCAGTCGCTCACACGGGGGTTTGTTTTTGATGATACAAAGCACAAAATTTATATAAATCATGAAGGCCCCTATAAAAAGCTTGGATTTTCATTTTCTATGAGCCAAGGTGATTTTACTACCGTGAAGCAGTTCGCCTGTGAAACCGACGCAAACAGTGCCATAACACACCATTTCGCTAGCGTTATAATGTTTAATAAACGTGTTTAAGGACTATGCACATTTTATAAAATAGCCTAAGCTGTGCATGTGTGACATGTTCAGCTTAAGCCAAAAACGTTATCTCTTAGATTATCAAATGAAATTGAAAGCCGGTTAAGTCTGTTAGCTGAGACAACAGACCGCACAAAGTCGTTCTATGCTAAAGAAGCCAACATAAAGTATCTTGATGAAATGGAAGATACATATATAGCAATAGATCGACTTGAAAAGCCTACTAATCGTGTCTCATTAGAAGATGTGGAAAAAGAATTAGGCTTTGACGAATAAATGGATCAGCGGTGGCAAGTTGAATGGGATGAGCGTGCACTGAAGGAACTTAAGCAAATCGATAGGCAAGCGTAAAAATGTGCATTAAAAATGACAAAAATGGTGGGCCGGGTCAATGTCGAAGTTAAAAAGATTCACGCTGCAAAACAGCAAAGGAATGCAAGTTGAATTGTGTAATTTTGGTGCTCGCATCCTGTCGATAAGAGTGCCCAATGAGCTTGGAGAACTAATAGAGACAACGCTTAACCATGCAACTGATGAAGCCATAGTAAACGACGGATTTTATATGGGCGCGACCATGGGAAGAACGAGTAATCGAATTTCAAACAGCATTATGCTTAGAAGCTCAAGGCTATCCCGACGCCATCAATCATTCGGTACTAGCGCCAGATATTCTGCGGCCAGGAAAAGAGTATCGCAGGTACGTCATTTATCGATATATGAATAAATGAAGTGATATTAAAGTGGTTTCTCTCAAACACCGCTTTGATATCGCGCTTTATTGAATTTTACTGATTATTCACTGACTTAGTTGTACGGGTCTATACTCTGGGTTAATTGCAAAATCGTGAATATTATGTTGCTCCGACTAGGGCGCAGCGTCTTTGCCACGTTCTGCCTCTGCTTTGTCGGCCGCCCATGCATTGGCGGCTTCTAACGCTACCAATGATGTGGTGGGTAACACAGCAATATAGCTTTCAGTTTCTTCCACTGGGGTAGCCGGACGCTGCGTCATACGATAGAGTGCATACAGCGCAATGGTACTGAAGGTTGCACCAAGCACCAACCAAAACGCGTAAGGGCCAAACATATGCATCGCCCAGCCAGTCAGCAGTGGGCCTACAATTGCGCCTAGTCCGAAGGTAAAAACAAGTCCCCCAGAGGCCGACGGCATATCATCGGTGTCAAGTGAATCGTTTGCGTGGGCCAAAAACAGCGCATAGAGCGGCGTTGTAACTCCACCTGCGAAGAAGGCCGATACCATCAAGGGCCACAAACCGCCGCTTGTGCTCCACCCAAATGCACATGATGTTAAGCCTAGAAAGGCCGCCCCGAAAATTAGTTTGCGCCGATCAATTTTATCCGACAGCCAGCCAATAGGATGTTGCAACACCAGTGCCCCGGCGAACAGCATCGCGATGAACAGTGATATTTGGGCAACTGTCAGCCCAATTTGCGTTCCAAAAACCGCGCCCATACCCGATTGCGTCGCAAAGGCGCCGCCCAATAAGAAGATCCCCACGGTACCAAGGGGCGAACCCGAGAAAAGGTCGCGCAAGGACATCGGGCGGGCTATTTCTACCAGCGGAACATGGGTGGCAGAAAGAAGGATTGGCGCAAAAGAGATTGATACCAAAATTGATGCTCCGATGAACAACACAGAGGTTTTGGCATCGGCTAAGGTCAGCAGTCCTTGAGCTCCTATGATACCTAGGGTTTGCGCGGTCATGTAGGCTGACAGCACTTTGCCGCGAGTCTCATTGGTGGCAGCATTGTTCAACCAACTTTCGGCGGCGACAAAAATGCCCGACATGCAAAAGCCCACGAGTAATCGCAGCAACGTCCAGGCCCAAGGCTCAGCGAGCAGCGGAAAGGCAATTAGCCCCGCCGACATGAAGCTGCCAAGCGCTGCGAAAACGCGAACATGCCCCACCCGTTTGATCATTACAGGAGAAAGGCGCGCACCCGCCAAAAAGCCCATGAAATAGGCGGAGGTGACAACGGCTAGCTCAGTTGAGGTAAATCCCTCAATCGTGCCGCGCAGGCCGATAAGGGTGAAATGCATGCCATTGCCCAGCATGATAAACATCATGCCAAGTAGAAGGGGCCAGACCTTAAGCAATATTTGAATCATAAGGCTCCTCTTGTGCCGTGGCCAATTTCACGCGTTGCCCACGGCTTTGCCGCATCCAGTTGCATGCGCTCGTTATATGGACCAATAACTGTCACTGTATTTTAAACGCTGCGCGTTTTGCTCGCATTGGCAAAAATAAAGATTGGTTAGGTACTGACAAATAGTCTATCAGCTATTTCTGTAAAATAGGTGATAGTCTTTTTATGGAGCCTAATGGTAACATCATAAATTCGTCCAACGAACACGCAGTCGGCCTGATATAGAGCAAGCACTACTTTGTAATATCAACTTAAGTAAGGGGTTTTTACGCCACCCCTAGTTCGAAAACACAGTGCAGGCACTTTTGCGAGCCAGCTTGTATAAATATTTTAACAAAACATCACCTAAGTAATGCAATACCAATGATTATTCAATCTGTTGAACTACTGTCACTAAAAGTACCTTTGCACACGCCATTTAAAACGGCGGTAAGAGAAGTCAGTCACATTCACGACTTGGTGGTGCGTGTACACTGCAGCAATGGCTGCGTTGGCTACGGATCGGCGCCCTCCACTGAAAAAATAACAGGCGACAGCCACGCAAGCATAAAAATGGCCCTAGAAACCGTACTCATTCCGCTAGTAATAGGTGAGTCTTTGCAAGACTTCCAACCCCTTATTGAAAAGCTCCATAAAGTCACAAATGCAGGCAGCAATGCCAAAGCGGCAATGGATATCGCACTGTTTGACGCCTACGCACAATACACCCAACAGCCACTTTATGAATTAATTGAAAGTTTAAGTGGGGGGATTCAAACTACACGTAAAACCGACACCACAATTGAAACCGATTATACGATAAGTGTTAATCCCGTTAAGCAAATGTGCAGTGACATTGACGTAGCCGTAGCGCGCGGTTATCGCTGTCTTAAAATAAAAATCGGCAATCAAGCCTGTGAAGATTTGGAGCGTCTGCGCGTAATTTATGCCCACGCGCAAAGCTTACAAAGCGATAAGGTCAATCTACGGATGCGCCTTGACGTAAACCAAGGTTGGGATACCCAAACCACAATCGATATTATGCAGAAACTTGAGCATGAGGGAGTCGCGTTTGAATTAATAGAACAACCCTTAGTGGCGAATGACATCGAAGGTTTAGCCCGCATTAAACGCGCGATTAAGACCCCCATTATGGCAGACGAGAGCGCGTTTAATCTTGCCCAAGTCGTACAACTGCATCAGCTAGACGCTATAGACATCATTAATATAAAATTAATGAAGGCGGGCGGTCTGTACCCCGCTATGCAGATTGCAGATTATTGCCGAGCGCATAAGCTAAGGTGTATGATGGGTTGTATGCTAGAAGGCAGCATAGGCGTTGCCGCAGCGGCTCATTTAGCGCTGGCATACGCTGATGTGATTACGCTAATCGACTTAGACGGACCTACCTTAGGACAATATGACCCTATTATGGGCGCCTCCCGGTTTAAAGATGCAAATATTTTTTTAAATACCACACCTGGACTTGGGATCAGCCCTTGGCAAGTGCTCTGTGTTTTTGGATGTCGCTAAGGTTACTCACTAAAAAAATGATAAATATCGTCCCACCGTATCCATTAATTGTGGGCTAAGCCAATTCAGTCCCGACAAGATGGGTGCGAAACTGTCTATATTAAGAATACTCTAACGTTTTTCTAGGCCTTTCGTTTAGTTGTCCCGCAACTTAACTTAATTTCAGCTAAAAATAATCATACGATCACTTAAACTTGACCGGCGGTCATTAATCGCTAAATTGCGCGATAGGTTAATTTAGAGTGAACAAGCCTGTAGCGAACGTATAAGACAAGTTTGGTTTATAGTTGATAAAATATTTGTGCGCATTATATTGTGCGTATAGTAATTTACGTAGAGATAAGTTATGGGTACTGCCAAAGAAAAAGTTAGAGTAAATGTATATTTAGATAAGACTGTGACAGAGGACGCAAAACGCCTCGGTATAAATCTCAGCAACAGCTTAGAAATTGCGCTGAAGTCAGAGCGAGAAACTAAATGGAAAGAGCGTAATAAACAGAAAATAGAGACATGTAATCAGTATATTGCTTGTGATGGTCTGCCATTTGATGACGGCGATTTATGCATTTAATTTGTCAAAGCGGTAAGTGAACCAGTTCGATATCTATGTAAATCCCGTAGTTAAAGGCAGAAAACGTTATCCTTACGTTTGTTCTGATAAATGAATTAGGAAAATGTATGGTTTGTCCCACGCTTCCAAATTAAGATATTGCCTTAGCGCTTATAGTGCTAAATTTAGACACGAATCGTTCGAGCATATAGTGAGGCATACTAACCAAAGGCACTTCTTTCAAATCTTGCTGCTCTGGTCTTGGTTTAATTAATCCATACTCAATATCGCCAGCATATAACCTTAAGGCCATGGGGTATGTCTTGGCACCAAGCATTAGCTTCAAAGATATCATCTTGTTCGAGTGACCAGACTTACATTCAATAGGAACAACTCTTGAATCCAATGCGGCGACAAAATCAACCTCAGAGATAGCATTTTTCTTCTTTCGCTCCCAATGATACAAGGACTTAGCCTTGTAATACGGAGGCACCGACTGTAAGGTCTGAGCTACAAATTGTTCTGCCATTGCACCTTCGGCAACACTGTTAACATCCCCACTGCCATAGACCTCTTGTGGTAATAAGTCCATATACGAGTAAGCCAAGCCGATATCTAATGCAAATAGCTTGTGAGTGTACTTATCGGCTCCACTGAGCAAAGGGGCTTTGTTTTCGTGAGTATGAATACTTCTTCTAATCAGCTTTGACTTAACCAGGATTTCTATATGATCGCGAATTTTATCTGCTCTAAACCCTGGCGCAAGCTTTGACAAAGTCATAGAGTTACATGGATGGCTATAAACCTGCCTGAAAATGAGCTCTAATAGTTTTGGGTCGTATTTTTGCCCCGACAACTTACCAAAGTCAGCGAAGTCATTGATATAGCCAGTGAGTAAGTTATTCTTAATCTCGTCTAGTCGCAGCACACCTTCATTATTAACGAATGTCTCCACCACTGCAGGCATACCGCCACAAACCATATATTGCTTATACAAGCTATAGAAAATTTCATGAAAACTACTTCCTATAGGCGCTAAGACATCCAAATTAATAAGCTTTTTATATGCAACTGGATTCGCCGCCAAGACAAATTCTTCAAACGTCATAGGGTCTAAAAAGGCAAACTCCACACGCCCAGAAGGCCCTTGCCCTGACTTCTCTTTTTGGATTTCAAGCTCTAGCAGTGAGCCTGCTGTAATTACCTTATATTCGGGCGCCAATTCTTTAAAGTAACGAAGATACTCATAGAACCCAGGAAGCTCTTGAATCTCATCGAAGAAAAACAAAACATTTTCGGGCTCGGCTACTACACCTTTCTCTAACAGCAACAGCTCTAGAATGTCTTTTGCATTAGAGCGCTTATTTAACATCCCTGCAAAGCTGGGGGTATCTTCTAAGTTAAGCTCGATTAATATTAAACCAAGCTCTTTTGCCAGCATACGGATCAATGTGGTTTTACCAACCTGTCGCGCACCTCGTAGCACCATAACACCCCGAGAAGTAGCGCTAGCCCACGATTTCAATTGCTCAATACATCTTCTATACAAAGAATCCTCCTATGGGATTTTTCAAAATAGTTCAATTCCAAACAATAAACTAGCACTTTTATGCTAATTTCCAAACAATAAATCAAGCATTTTTTGTTCATTTCCAAATAATAAACGAAACATATTTAGCCCATTTTAATCCTATTGAGAATATGATTTAGGTTGGCACGTTTTGTGTCTTGTTTTGTAGCCTTGCGACTAGGAATGACTGTCTTTAAGAAAATTGATTCATCGGTTTCAATATACGAAACTAGATAAGCATAATTTTCAATATTAATAACAAAAATCCTTTGGTTCGGATATTTTTCTTGATTTACATGCTTTAAGTCATCTAATAAACACTGATTTTGTAAATAATATATGACATCTTCAAATGAAATGCCACGCTCCTCCATTAAGCGCTTGTTTTTATCAGAATTCCAATCAAATGTTTTCATGGCTGAAAGTATAGGACCGTGTGCCATATGTC
This sequence comes from Glaciecola punicea, assembly GCF_001756615.1. Lineage (NCBI taxonomy): Bacteria > Pseudomonadati > Pseudomonadota > Gammaproteobacteria > Alteromonadales > Alteromonadaceae > Glaciecola > Glaciecola punicea. The sequence goes on along the minus strand of NZ_LZXY01000010.1, from coordinate 104,905 downwards.
ATCAACACATGATGATTATACTGCTACGCAAAGCTTAAACGTTCGCAAGTAAACCGAATGACTATAGATAGCTCATTGCCGTCTATCGGCTCGGTACCAAAAGAAGCCAGTCGATGAGACTTTGTCTAAAGATTATCATTAGGCTGTGCACAAAGCCGACTAAAGCCGTGTTGAAAAGTGTGTCATAAATAGGGCGAGGAGGAGTCGTTGAAGAATTCTAAAAGTGAAGTGATGATGTTTTTTATTTATTCTTTCTAAATGGGACGTATTCGGATTAACACTCGGCATAATGGACAAATTTATGATGAAAGTTTTTAAGTTGCAAAATGTGTCCATAAAGTTGACGAAGTGAATGAATTAATGCTTTTAGCTAGGCAACGTTTAACTTCAACGGTTGTATCCCATTCAAATCCAAGGTCTGTCGAGGCTGCTACGCTCAAGTGCAACGTAATGCGCAACACAAAGTCAACTAGGTTCCGAATACAAAATTGAGCGACGATTAAGATAGCCTACAGCGGCCCGCGGCTCCTAATTCGACTAAAGTTAAGAGCTTTATTTTTATAAAGCGGTCCGCATCTCCTTAAAATCAAAAAAACACGAGCATGTTTGTTAACTAATTTGTTAAACACCAAAAGCCCCATCGCTCAATAATTTCTAAATTCAGATACCACCTTGCGTGATTTCTCCAGCATTGCTCGTCGCTTACTCGACGTCTGCATCAGTGAAATAAACAGCATATCTATTACGAGTTCTTGTGCGGTGCGCGCCAATATCGACGATATTCGCGTAGCGGCTTCTTCAGCCACCGAGTAAAGTCTTACCTGAGCATGCATTGAAACCGCTGTATCACCAAATTTAGTAAGCGAAATAACAGGTGTTTTGTTTGCCACCGCTTCCGTTACGACATTGACCACTTCTCGCGTTGCGCCTGACTCACTCAGGGCAAACACCAGGTCGGTTTCACCCAGCGTTGATGCGATGGCCAGTTGTGCGTGCCCGTCAATTTCAGAGATAGCCGCAATACCAAGCTTTTGCAGTTTGAATGAAAAATCTTTACCCACTAAAGCAGAGCCACCAAGCCCTGTTATTAATACGCGTTTGGCTTCTTGAAGCAAAATAATCGCTTCGGCAAAAGAATGTTTGTCGTTCAGGTTTTTAGTTTGATTGAGCACTGCAATTTTACTTTGCAGCAACTTTGACGACATTGTTTCATAATCATCACCTACAGCAATGCGGCCATGCAGCTTTTGATGGTCGGTTTCAACATTATTTAAATCATCTAAAATGCCAAGCTTGAGCGCTGGGTAGCCTTTATACTTTAGCTTTTGAGCAAACTTAATGACTGAGCTTTGGCTAACCCCAACTATGCTTGCAAGTTTTTGCGACGACAGGTCACGAAGATCGCCCGGTGAATTTAAGATGTAGAGTGCTAGCTTCTCTTCACTGCTTGATAAAGAGGGCAGTAAGGCTTTTATTTTAGAAAACGCGGCCATTAAAAATCCTTTTAATGAATACATTATTCCTATTTACTGATTAATAATAGAATAATTTGCATAAAGATACATTTTTTCGGTAAAGTAACAATACTTTATCGATAACTATTGTTGATGTTTTCATGCCATCATCCATTGCACATTTGCTTAGCAAGCTTAATCTTGAGCACATTACGCATAGCGACATACAGCCATTTTTTGAGGTGCTGCACAAAGAAACGCGGGTGCAAATTACCCATGAGGGAAGCTCCTTTGAGGGACGCAGCATAAAGCGTATAAGCTATGGACACGGCCCTATCGTGATTTTAGCGTGGACCCAAATGCATGGCAATGAGGCAACGGCAACGGCCTCGGTATTTAACTTACTCGACACACTTTTACAAAGCAGTGATAAACGCCTAAATAACGCACAAACGCTGTTCACTGTGCATATTGTTCCCATGCTTAATCCCGACGGTGCCCAGCGCTGCATTCGCCATAATGCCCAAGGTATTGATATCAATCGCGACGCGATGGCCAAGCAAACGCCAGAAGGCAACATATTGATGCATTTAGTCGATACACTGCAGCCTAATGTTGCCTTTAATTTGCATGACCAAAGCCCTTATTATCAATGTGGTACAACGGGTAATCCATCGACCATTGCCTTCTTAGCACCCGCTTTTGACATTGAGAAAAGCGTGGATGATAGCCGGCAGTTAGCCATGGCGCTTATCGGCAGAATGACAGAGGCGATTTACCCGCATATTGAAGCCTGCGTAGCACGCTACGACGACACCTTTTCTCCCCGCTCCTTTGGCGATCGCATCGCAGGTAAAGGTGCTGCAACTATATTAATTGAATCTGGCGCAGCGCGCGGGGATCCTAACAGACAGATTGCACGCTCAATGAACGTTATAGCGATACTTGAAGCAATGAGCATGCTGCAAGATAGGCATCATCAAAAAATCAGCCAAGCAGCTTTTGATAAATACCAGCTGCAGTACTGGAAAATACCTGAAAACATCTGTGAAACGCTTTCATCATTACTTATTCGAGGATTGCATTTTTCAGGCGTGCACTCTTATCAAGCAAGTATAAGCATTAAACAAACGTCGCGCTATTCACGTCAGTTTTATATTGACACGGTTGGTGATTTACATGTTCAAGCAGGGCTAGTAGATTATGACGCAAGTGAATTAACATATGATACTGGCAAGGCGCATACGCTTAATGCGCCTACCATTATAACAAACGAAAGCTATAAACAGTGGCTAAAGCAAGGGGTGATTCAGTTTCAAGGAGAGACTCACCACCTAAGTAACCAATCTGATTATCAAGTAATGCTTAATCAGCCAGTTGGAGCCAACTCACAGGCGCTAGTATTACAACAGCCTGCATACTTTTTAATGCGCAAGGGAAAAGCAATAGTCGCGGCAGTGATCAATGGCGCACTAATTGAAATAGACTAAGACCCTATAATGGATCGATCAAAAACGAAAAGCACTAATACTTTAGCCGCTTAATCGGATGTATGCTGCGCATTATTCACCTTTATAACTAACCTGAGTCACTCTTTCATATTTTAAAATAATTTATTTACACTTTAGGCTGTATATTTGGAATAATTTATTATTTACATTATTTTTGATTATGCTAACGTAGAATGCGGCGTGAGTGCAAACAGCAAAACTCATGCTTGCCAACAAGCAAGTCAAAAGAGTGTCGCATAATCTGGGTTCAGTGAATATATGCAGTGGCGTGTTCAACCTCGGCTGATCACAAGTGATAAAAAACGATACCAACATTAATCACATAGGGAGAACGCACAGTGAAGCTAAATAAAATAGCATTAGTGCTAGCGATGTCAGGTTTTGGCGCTCACGCCGTTGCCCAGCAGCCAGCTGAAGATAATACTGAATCAGAGCAAACAATAGAACGTATTTCAGTCACCGGTTCGAATATTAAGCGAACTAGCTTGGAGGGAGACCTACCTATTACCGTGATTACACGGGCGCAAATAGACGCAGGCGGTATTACCTCTGCCGAACAACTATTGCTACAGCTTAACATTTCGTCTAATTCTAACGACAACCTCGCTAGTAATGCCGGGATAGTGGGCGGTGAAGAGCGCGGTAATAACGGAGCATCAAGCGCTAACCTTCGCCAACAGGGCGTTGGTTCAACGCTGGTGTTATTAAACGGACGTCGCGTTGCCACGCATGGTTTGAAGGGCCGCTCGGTTGACTTAAACTCTATTCCTTTTGCCGCCATCGAGCGTGTTGAAGTGCTGCGTGACGGAGCGTCAGCCATCTATGGTACTGACGCCATTGGCGGCGTCATAAACTTTATTTTGAAAAAGAACTTTGAAGGCGCACAACTTGGTGCCTTTGCTGATCATACCGAAGAGGGTGGCGGCAATATTTACCGCTTCAACGTACTTGCCGGAACCGGCGATGTTGAACGAGACGGCTTTAATATAATGGGGTCGCTGACGTATAAGTCGGCCGAAATACTGCGCGGCTCCGATCGTGACTTTACCAACACCTTCCAACCACTGCGAGGTTTGTCGCCCGACACTCGCGGCGCGCCATTTGCATCGGTCAACGACCGTTTTAGTCGTCCAAATGATCCCACATCAAGCCAGTACAATTTAGTTGGTTCTGGGCTTATTAATCCAAACACTGGTTTAGAAAACGACGTACTCAATGTTTTGGCACTGCCTGGGCAACCCGGCTGTGATGCCTTTGAAAACATGGGACCAGACGCCGCTGATTTGTGGAACCGATCGCGCAACTTAGGTGTAAGCTGTTCATGGGATTATCCAAGGGCGTCGGTGTTACAACAGCCTGTTGAAAATATCGACTTTGTTGGCCGCGCCACCATGAAAATTGGTGAGGATTCTGAAGCATTTGTTGAATTACTCGGATCGGAAGTGGTCTCTAAAAAAGTATTTGAGCCTAACCAAATCACCCCATGGGCGATTGGTGCAGGTGACTGGGATACCTTTGGCGGCGGCTTCTACCCAAGCACAGGTGCATCATATGACTATATTGTTGATGCCTTATCTGATTTTTATGGCGCTGACCAATTAAACATAGGCGCACCCATCGCCTATCGATGGCGCTGCATGGACTGTGGCCCGCGCGAAATCGAAACCACCACTTCCTCCTATAAAATCCAGCTTGGTTTAGAAGGCGTTATTGGCGATTGGGATTACATGGCCGGTTTGTCGCGTTCGGCAAACGAGTCTACATCCGAGCTAGGCAGTGGCTACCACTTTACTTCTGGACTTGCACAAGCCATCGGTACCGGCGTACTCAATCCGTTCTTACTGCCGGGTGAGTCGCAAACTACACAGGCTATTCAAGCCCTTGATGCCGCCTCAGCAAGAGGCATAGAACTGTTTGGGGGGGAAACCACCATGACTCAAATAGATGCGTCAATCTCCGGCAATACCGGCTATGAGTTAGGATTTGGCGGTGACAGCATTTATGTGGCGGCCGGTATAGACTTACGACGCGAAGAATACAAATTCAACGGCGACCGCCGCGCGGCCGACACCCGTCCTAGAATTTATGGTGCTCCGTTTGACGATGCAAATGCACTTGATAATGTGAGTCGCGACATAAAAGCAGTGTTTGTAGAGGCGTTAATACCCGTAAGTGAGAATTTTGAACTAAACCTTGCAGTACGCCATGACAAGTACGATGGTTTTGGTGGCACCACTAATCCGAAAGTCGGGTTTAAATTTACCCCTGTTGAGGAGCTTTTGTTTCGCGGCGCCTACAGCACAGGCTTTAGAGTACCCAGCTTCAACCAGTTGTTTAACGGGGTAACAGAAGAGCCCTATACTGGCACTGACTTAGCTAATCCGTTTTTATGTCAAGACGGCGTGGTAGATATCAGCGATCCGAACTGCCAGATTATCACGCCCGAAATTTTATTTGGCGGTCAGATTGATCTTGGACCTGAAGAATCTGAACAGCTTAGCTTCGGTTTTGTATTTGCCAAGGGAGACTGGATAGTAAACGTTGACTGGTGGGAAATTGAAATTGAAGGCACTATACAAACACCAGGCTTTAAAGAGCTCATTGAAAATCCAGAATTGTTTCGAGACAACTACGTTTTTGACGGAGGCGGCACCAGTGGAGAGATTGTTTCTATTGACCGACGCTTTATTAACGCGGGTGGGCGCTCCACCAGCGGTATTGAGCTTGGTATTGCTACCAACGGCGAGCTGTGGGATGGTACTTGGGGCTTAAACATTAACGCAAGCTATCTAATTGAGGACAAAAAACAAGAGCGCGATAACGCGCCTTTTGGGCCAAACTTAGTCGGCACACACTCCCGCGGTAACATCCCACTTCGTTGGAAGAATACTGCAGTATTTACTTACAACTACGACGATTTCATCCATACCTTCACGCAAATTTTTCGCTCTGGTTATGACGATGAGACACCTCCAGGGGTGGCTTCAGGCGAAGCAAATCCACCTTTATATGACGATTCGGTTGATAGTTATTTAGTATACAACTACAGCATGAACTATACCGGCTTTGAAAATATCGAGCTGATAATGGGCATAAAAAACCTGCTTGATAGAGATCCACCTTTTACGGCGCATCAAAATGATTTTTCACCCGGTGCTGCATTTGATCCACGTGTCGCTGATCCTCGCGGAAGGGCATACACGGTGCAGTTCAACTACAACTTCTAAGCATTAGCTAAATGATAGAAACATGGACACAGAAAAAAAATCAAAAGTAGTAATAGTCGGCGGCGGTTCAGCGGGATGGATGACCGCTGCTGCGCTATCGCATCTACTGCCGCGCGACCGCTTCGCCATTACACTGATTGAATCAAAAACCATTGGTACAGTATCTGTGGGTGAAGCAACTATCCCATCAATACTTGAATTTAATCAAATGCTGGGGATTGATGAGGCTGAATTTCTTAGTTTTACGCATGGCTCATTTAAACTGGGTATAGAGTTTCACGACTGGTATAAAAAGGGGCATCAGTATATGCACCCCTTTGGGCCTTATGGCGTGAACATGAATGGCATCCCTTTTCATCATTATTGGCTCAAAGATAAGCTACAGGGCAAAGAAGACCCGTTGTCTGACTATTGCCTAGAATACCAAGCGGCGTTGAATAATAAATTTTGCCATCCACAGGCACAGTCTCGCTCGGCGATGGCAAATATTAAATATGCTTATCATTTTGATGCAGTAAAATACGCCGAGTATCTATCTGCGTTTTCGGTGAAACGCGGCGTTAACAAAATCATCGCACAGATTACAAAAGTTCATCAGCATGCCCAAACACAAGACATTTCATCAGTGGCGCTTAGCAATGGCGAACTCATTGAAGGTGATTTGTTCATCGATTGCTCTGGCTTCAAAGGTCTGTTAATCGCGCAAACGCTTAAGGTGGGCTTTGAAGACTGGCGACAGTACCTGCCCTGCGACTCAGCGATAGCGCAGCCAAGTGAGTCTTTATCCACTATAAAACCTTACACAATATCCACCGCACACGAGTGCGGCTGGCAGTGGCAGATACCATTGCAGCATAGAATAGGCAACGGCTTTGTCTTCTCGTCACAGTTTCTGTCTAAAGACCTCGCTATTGACTGTTTGGCTAAACGCTTACCAAGCAAAGCCTTGTCTGAGCCACGCCAGCTAAACTGGATCAATGGAAAACGCCAACAAGCTTGGAAAAACAACTGCATTGCCATTGGGCTGTCCGCAGGATTTATTGAGCCCCTAGAATCCACAGGTTTACAGTTAATTCAATCAGCAATTATGCGACTGCTGTCGTTATTTCCCAGTGGCAGGTGCCAACAAGTTGATATCGACACCTACAATCGCTACACGGATGACGAACTATGGCGCATCCGTGATTTTATTATTCTGCACTATAAAGCTACCCAGCGAAATGACTCAGCGTTTTGGCGCTATTGTGCGTCAATGCCTATTCCTGATTCACTGCAAAATAAAATCGAACTCTATCAGTCTAGCGGGCGCATATTTAGGGAAAACAATGAGTTGTTCAGTGAAATAAGCTGGCTTTCAGTGATGAACGGGCAGGGGTTGGTACCCAAAGCTTATCATCCTTTAGTAAATAACTTATCCGAACAGCAGCGCCAACAAAACCTGTCTCATATAGCCGGTGCAATGCGCGAGGCTGAGCAACAAATGCCCGACCACAAAGCTTATTTACAGAAGTACTGCAGGGTTAGCACTTAAATGATCGCTTAATCAGGGCAACTGCCGCGGATCACTAAGCGCGTTTCAGGCGCTTTCTCTTACTTGCGCGTAAGCGCTCGCTCAACATATTCACTGTTAATCTTTTAAGCTCAGTTCATACACAAACGATCCCAACGGCGGTAAGTTAACATCTATACTGGCGACGCTGCGTTTCCTGCCCACGGTGAGTGTATTTTGCTGTTCGCTGATTAAGTCTGTTAGCGGTTGTCGCCCCTCATTAAGCTGCCACTTTACCACTAGGCTAATCGGAAGTTGTATTGTTGTGTCAACTGCTTCTTCACTAAAATTGCTCAGTACTAGCAGCGCCGTGTCCTCACTTTGCCTCACAAAAGCAAACTGCTGCTGCGAATAATCACTATCAAGCCCAATATTAAACGCATGAATACTGTAGTATGCGCCGCGCATTGCCGGGTGATTCGCCGATATATTAAGCACATCAATATAAAACTGCCTTAACGCTTTTTCAGATTCACTTAGCTGCCCGCCGTCAAACTTACCGTTATTCATCCAGCGTTGATGAGCAGGCACACCCACGTAATCAAAAATACTGGTGCGTGTAGGTAAGCCAAAACCCCCCTTTTCACTGCCGTCTTCACCTACTTCTTGACCAAAGTAAAGCATGGTAGGAGAGCGACTGATAAGCGCTGATACTACCAAAGCGGGTTTGCCCTTTTGCGCACTGCCGGCAAAATCGGGGCTGGCAATGCGTTGTTCGTCATGATTTTCTAAAAAGTGCAGCATATGCGCTTCAATATCGGCCATGCTGTGCTGTATGTCGTCAATGCTCTGCATATCCCCATTGCCCTGCATCACGCTTTTAAGGGCATCGTAAAAGTCTACTTTGTTGTACAGGTAGTCCATTTTACCTAAATGCAAATAGTCACGGTACAAGTGAGGCTGGTATACCTCGGCAAGCAGCAGTGCATCGGGGCGCTTAGTTTTAATAGATGAGTTTACAAAAGACCAAAACTCCACAGGCACCATTTCCGCCATGTCAAAGCGAAAACCATCCACACCTTTATCGAGCCAGAAGTGCACTATATCTTCAAACTTATACCATGAGTTGGGTAAATCTTGGTCTGCCCAAAACGCGTGATGCGCTTTATAATCGCGTGTTCTATATTCATCAGGCAGCCTAACAAAATCGTAGCTGCCGTCGGGTTTCACGCCGTAGTTTATCTTAACGGTTTCATACAAATCGCTGATATCGGGCTGCGCTTGCCTTGCGCCATTGCCGCTCCATTTAGCCGGTGTTTCGCTAAATGTCGCGTCGGCTAGTGGGTGTTTCTCACCGCCTAAGGGAGCATAGTCAGCAGATGTCGGTACTTGAAATGATTCTCCCACAATATAATAGAAGTTATTGTCGCGCGAGTACTCTAGATCGGTGTTGTCGTTAACACCAAAATCTTCAATACCCGCTGGCTTATTTAGCGAAACATAGTGCCGAGCCACATGGTTTGGCACTATATCTATGATCACCTTCATATCGTTGGCATGCGTGCGCGCAATTAGTGCTTCAAACTCTTGCATACGATTGCTAACATTATTGGCAAGGTCGGGGTTAACATTGTAGTAGTCTTTTACCGCAAAGGGCGAGCCGGCGTGTCCTTTCACTACATCGGGATCATCTGCACTAATGCCGTATTCGGTGTAATCTGCGATTAAGGCATGATGAGGAACGCCGGTGTACCAAATGTAAGATACACCTAGTTCGCGAATACCTTGCAGCGCTTCGTCGGTAAAATCGTCAAACTTGCCTACGCCGTTTTCTGCTAGCGTGCCCCATTCCTTATTGGTGGTATTGGTGTTACCGAACAGGCGGGTAAACACCTGATAAATGACAGGCTTGCCTTCTCCTTGGGAATGGTGTGGCAGTCCATTTTTCGGTAAATTGTCATTTTGCTTGGACATAGTAACTGGGTCCTGCTGAGAGTTCTGTTTAGCCGCCGCTGACTTGTCACTGCAGGCGCTTAATGAAAAACAAAGCATCAATATAGCGGGTATCGTAAGAAGAGGCACATTGCCTCGCGGTAAGCTTTGCACTATTAATTTTCCTTAACTGTAAATTGCATTGACGCGTGATGCGCCCTTTAATGTTGATCACTGTTTTCAGCAAAATCCCAATAACCGGCGTTGACCAGCTGCAGTAATAAATTCAGCCAGTGTGTGCTTTGCGCAGTTTGCAAGGTGAAGCCTTGGGGTAAGCCCTGCACCTGCCTGCTCTCAAGTAAGGTCACTGTTTGTGTAAAAATAGACTTATCTACCTCAAACCTATTACCATCAATGTAAAACGTAAACGTATGCAGCTGCCGCTCAGCGTAAATAGGTTTCACCCCAGGTAATTTTTCAAAGGTTTCGCCTTGTGCTACCGCCTCACTAATATCTGCTATTTCATAAAGCGACAGTTCTTGCTCAGTCGCCAAGCCTTGGCGCGACAGATACTGCAGCAGCGCTTGTTCTGCTTCAGGGCTATTTAAGAGCTCAACAATAGTGTCTTTGAGTTTATTAAGCTCATTCGTACTAACCTGCATTGGCGATGAACTTGCTACGCGTAGCTCAGCAATATCAGGGTCGCAGTAGCGGCTTTGAGCTTGCGTTATGCTATCGCTTTCATCTAATAAACCGGTGAGCGCTTCTAGGTTGGTCGGCGCCCTAAACCCAAGTGAATAGTTTAAGCATGGCGATAATGTCATACCTTTGTGTGGGTGCTGGGGTGGAATATAAATGGCATCGCCTGGCAGCAGCACTTCATCAATAAGCGCGTCGAAGTCTTCTATTTGTTTTAGTAGTGGATGCGGAATAATCAGCTTAGCGTTTGTGGTAGCATCGATGGGTAAACCTACCTGCCAGCGGCGGCTGCCCTTACCTTGTATTATAAACACATCGTACTGGTCGGTGTGTGCGCCAACGCCTGCATTTTTGGTGGAGTAACTCACCATTACATCGTCAAAGCGCCAATGGGGAATGAAGTCAACTATGCTGGCTAGTGCATTTACATCATCAATGTAATTATTTACCCCTTGCACCAGCAGTGCCCAATCACCTTTACAGTAGGGTTCAAAGTCATCAAATGGGCCTTGATGAACATCCCATGCGCCATCTGAATGCGAGACTATACGGCTGTCTACGCCCTCTTCTTGTGCTAAGCCAGCTAAGTCGTTTTCATCAATGGGATCAACAAAATTAGGCACAAACTGCCTAATTAAGCAGGGCTTTTTTTGCCAATATTCTTTTACAAAATGCTGTGGGTCAAAATTTTTAATAATCATGCGTAGGTTCTACCAGCTTGCTTTAGCGTCACTTTCATATAAACGCCATACAAAGCCTGCGCCAATACTGAAGGTAACGTCATCTTCGAATAAAGGACTGTCTTCGTTTGCTGAGCCTTGATGAAAGGAAGCGCTGCCACCCAAGAATCCGCGCGCGTTTTCAAAAACAGGGAACGAAAAACCGATGGATAATTCACTGCCTAAATAGCCGCCTTTGGCATCATACGCTTGCCTTTCGTCGCTTACAAATTCGTTGCCGACCTGATAGAAGTAATCATGCAGCTTCTCGCTTGCAAAGGTTGCGCTTAAAGATACGTTTAAACCTGTTTTTTCAAAAAGGCCGCCACGCTGTTGATAAGACAACTCTGGCTCTATTACATAGCCGCGCTGGTCAATTCTGCCAAAATCGGTGGAAAATACGGCTCTGGTTTGCAGTTTTGCGTTTAGTCGGCCATTACCGCCGCCATCAAAAGAAATGTCTTTTACTTTGTAAATGATTTCCGGGCCTACTTCAAACAAAAAATCGAGCTCAGGCATACCCTCTCGTGCGCTGTTATCTTCGCTGTCGGCGGCAAATGCCCCGCCAAAGGATAGGTCAAGCTCAACGTTTCCTTTTTCCACGACCACCGCGCGCGCGCCGCCGCCACCCACTCGAAATACATCGCCACGATATACTAAATAAGGTGCGGCTAAGGCGATAAAATTACGCTCGCTAGAGGCGGGATAGTTCGCTACGTCTATTACGCCGCCGCCCACGCCAAACTCCCATAGGGGTTGCTCTTCATCAAGCGCTTCAAAGCCAGTGAGGTTTCGGTCAGGAGATTCGCTAGTGACATCTGCGTTGGTCTTGTCGTTGTCGACATTAGCATGCGCTATTGTCGACAACGACAAGACCAGAATAGACACAGCAAAACGTAATCTTTTTGGTAGCAAGATACTGAACATTAATTTTCCTCACAAATAGCAGACTATTATAATATACTCATTTGGAGCAAAAAAGAGCAAAAACCCAACATTAATCTCCTGTTAGTTTGCCTTTATATACGGCGATATTTTATAAGAGCTATATAAGAATTACGTTTGACATCCTCCCCGCCCTAAAGGGCGAGGCTTTCCGCTCAATTCCGGTAAATTATGCCCACTGAGTGTAAAAATGACGCAAACAAGCCCACTAGCACATCGCGTTTTCAAGGGTGTCTGGTGATCTTACGCCATTTACATGATGCCTTAATCTGCAGGTGCCGTTGGCACACAACTTGAATACTCTAAACAATCGAACACAACGTTTTAGGGTGAGTGTTACAGTGATTAGGGTAATAAAAACGGTAATTGGAAGTAATGAAGACGTAGCATTCCCAATAGATGTGAACGCTTTAGAAAACGCTTATAATGCTCTCTACGACAGCTTGTCATTGCTGTCACTGGCGAGCGATTTAATCAACAGTAAAACCCTACTGCAGTGTATTAAAGACCTGCACAGTGAGCGTTTAAATAACAAAGACTATGTTCTGAATTTGTTAAAAGTGCGTGGGCAAGCGTGCCCTAACGAAACTTCTATTAATAATGAAATTGTGTCGTTATTAATAAAGCGCATTTCAAGCTTAGGTGGGTCTGACATAAAACTTTGCGAATATATTATTGAATCTGAGACAGCGCACACTGAACAAGTACTGAGCGCTTCTATGGCTGCAGGTTCTGCCAAGGTAAGCAGTATTTTGAGTGAGTTAGCAAAAGGCTTAGAAGCCGCCTGTGTGTCTTTAAGCGACTCGCTAGCCACCTATACGGTTAACAACGAGTCAAAATAGACATCAAGATAAACCCATTGTCCATTGAGGCTTGTTCTGACAATCATAAATAAACACTAACACCCTTTCATTCGGTGTTAAGCGCTTGTTTCAATTTTCTCTAGCTAAAAATAGGTAATTCTATGACTGCAGCAGTGACAAACTCACTAGATGAACGAATAATAGCAACCTACCCAACAAACGACAAAGCAAAACAGGCAAAAGTAGTCCTTATGCGCAAATTGGGCCTTCTAAGCGGCAGCATTAAAATTGTTGAGCCCAACGAAAAAACGCCGAGCGAAAAATTAGAAGGTAGTAGTAAACCCATTGGCAAAAAAATGTTGTTATTACACCTGAAATATCCAGCCATGGGCTTTTTAATTGGTATGTGTATCGCGTTCTTACTAGTGCTATTTGGTCCGGCCTTTGCCCAAATAAGCCCTATGTTTACCTTCATCGCTTTCATAAGCCATGGCGTTTTTATTGGCGCTTTTTTTGCTGGTTTTCGCTCTTTAAAGCCAGAGCACGACCATCTTAATCAGCACGCCTTGCAGGCAAAAGAACAAGACTATTGGTCACTGATCGTGAATACAAACGACACTGATATAAGTAAACAAGATATTTGCGACGAGATAGAACAAACTGAGTGTGTAGTCGTAAAAGTCAGCAAGTAGCGAACTACCAGACGATGTAATAAAATAAGCCAATACACGAAGGCCATCAACAAAGCCAACAAGGCTAGGCCAATCAAAGCATCGTGAACAAAAACACTGAACATAATAGCGTCGACTATTTTACTAAAGAGACATCCTCTATTTTCCCAAGCTAGAAAATAACTAAAAGCATTCTGGTTTATTTCTGTTGTTGACGTACACTATTCCCCAATCACCCTGTAGAATAAGGGTTACTATTGATGATCCTCGCAATAATCTATACCATCTCATATTCATTCTACAAATATGACCAACATATAACTTTAGGAAGCACGTAAATGGCTGTATTCGGTACTGTTTTTATGCCTCAAATGACAATGATAACCTTTGAAAACGAAAAATGGAGCGATGCGCAAGTCGTTAGTTCACAAAGCATAAACTTACACCCAGGTGCGCATGTTTTGCACTACTCAAGCACGTGCTTTGAAGGCTTAAAAGCTTTTCGCCACAGCGATGGCAGCATTTATACTTTCAGAATGGATCAGAACATTGCACGCTTTGCCCAAAGCAGTCAATTACTGTCGTTACCAAACGTTGATAAACAGCAAATAAGCGACATGATCCTCAATATTGTTGGTCAATACGCAAACGATGTCCCCGAGCCACCAGGATCTATGTATATTCGCCCCACACATATTGGCATCGAAGCGTCTATCGGCAAAGCCGCAGCGCCCTCGCTGTCATCTATGTTATATGTACTTTTATCTCCCGTGGGCGATTATTTTGCTGGCGGCGCTAAACCTTTACGACTGCTGCTAGATGAAGACGGTATGCGCTGTGCACCGCATATGGGCATGGTTAAAAGCGGTGGTAATTATGCCAGCGCTTTGCCGCCCATCATGAAGGCGCAAAAAGAAGTGCAGGCCGACCAAATACTGTTTTGCCCCAATGGCGATGTACAAGAAACAGGCGCTGCTAACTTTCTGCTTATCGACGGCAATGAAATTATCACCAAAGCGCTAGACTCAAGTTTTCTGCACGGCGTCACTCGAAACTCTATATTAACCTTAGCTAAAGACCTTGGTATGCAGGTTAGTGAGCGCAGCTTAACGGTAAAAGAACTATTAGAACGCGCTAGTAAACCAGGCACAGAGGCCGCGCTGTCGGGCACGGCAGCGGTGCTGACCCCAGTAGGTACATTTGTTCATAAAGATACAGAATACACAGTCGGCAGCGGCGCAGCCGGACCTACTACTATGAAGCTCAGGCAGGCACTTAATGACATCCAATGGGGTAAAGCGCCAGACACGCACGGTTGGTTAGTAAAGGTAAAATAAACCAAAATGGCTGTAACAAGCAGCACAGCAGTGTGATACGGCTTTTAAGTCGTCTTATTGACGTTCGTAAAAGCCCATTTTTTTAGTGATGCAGTTAAATTGCTTAACAAAATGGGTTTCTCCAAGTAATCATTCATGCCGGCCGCTAAACATTTTGCTCTGTCATCTGACATGGCGTTTGCCGTCACCGCGACGATGGGTATGCAATTGTCAAACAACGCATCTTCATTTGCTCTAATGATTTTACTGGCCTCGTAACCATCCATGACCGGCATTTGGCAGTCCATAAGAATTAAGCTATATGCGTGAGGCGTTTTGGCAAGAAGATGTAGTGCTTCTTTGCCATTAACGCCCAGCTCGAAGTCGTAATTTAGTTGCGTAAGCATACTGCCAATAACTTCTTGGTTGATGTAGTTGTCTTCGACTACAAGAATTTTTCGTTTAGTAAGCGAGCCTGTATGTTGCAAAAATCCATTGGAGTCTGGGTTTGAGCTGTCGCTTTTGCTGCCTAAGGTTTGCGTTAACAAAGACGAAATTAGCGAATCGGACTTTAAAGGCTTTGCTAAGTAGGCAGCAATAGCCGGCGCAGAGTTTTGTTGGCTTTTTAACGACCAAGCTTGAGAAGTCATGACAATAATCGCCGGCTTACCACACTGCTTATTATTATAAATAGCCTTGCTGAGTTCCATGGCGTTCATGTCGACAAAATTCAGGTCTATCAGCACAAAATCAAAGGCTGACTGCTCTTTATACGCTTGCTGTAGCTGCTGTATTGTATTGGCTGCAGTATTGGCAATGTGAATTTCAATGCCGCAGTGGTGCAAAAAGTTTGTAATAGCTTCTTGCACACTTTTGTTAGTATCAACGAGCAGTAGTTTCTTTTGAGCCAAAGAACTAAAATCGCTAAGAGGCGCCAAAACACTGTTTTCCTTGGCTGGTTTATTAGTAATTGTGAATGAAAAAATAGAGCCTTTTTTGAACGTGCTTTTTACCTCAATGCGTCCGCCCATCATCTCAACCAGCTCTTGACTAATGGCTAAACCCAAACCAGTGCCGCCCTGTTTGCGGGTTGACGAACTATCAATTTGCATGAATTTAGCAAAAAGCAAAGACCGCTTATTAGATGCAATACCTATGCCGGTATCAATAATTAAGAATTCTAGCTGCTGCTCTTTGGACAACTGGGCTTTTAATATTACCTCACCCTCATTCGTAAATTTAATAGCGTTACCGAGCAAGTTATTAAGCACCTGTTTTAGCCTGTCAGGGTCAATATTCACCCATTGCGGCAAGCTTGGTGCAATATTTAGCACAAGGTCGAGGTGACGATCTAATGCCAGCATTGACATAGTGTCTACTATGTTGCCAAGCAAGGCATATAAATTGGTGTGTTGGTAATTAATATCGAGCTTGCCTGCTTCAATCTTTGAAAAATCCAGAATATCATTGACTAACAGCAGCAGTGACTGACTGCTTACTTTTATTAATTTAGCAAAATGACGCTGCCGATCGTCTATGTCCGAATTAAGCAGTAAGTCATTCATACCCAAAATACCATTAATAGGCGTGCGTATTTCATGACTCATATTGGCTAAAAACTGACTTTTGGCGAGGTTCGCTTCATTTGCCTGCTGTTCAGCACGCTTTAGCTCTGTAATGTCTTGAAAGGCACCTCGTAAAGAGCTTGCAACGCCATTGGTAAACTCTGCGTAGCCCGTTGTGCGCACCCAAATAGAGTTGCCTTTAGCTGTTTTAAAAGGAGTTTGTATATCCCACGGAATATTTTCGTTAATTGCACGCTCAATGGCTTTTTCAATCAGGGGCCGTGTTTCTGGTGGATAAAAATTGATCGCATTATCTAAATCTACTGCATAATCCGGCGCCACCTCGTGGATTTTATACACCATGTCTGACCAAATTGGCGTGTTAGTCACTAAGTCGAGTTGCCAGCCACCAAGCTTCGCCATATCGCCAGTACGTTCTAATATCTCTCGCTGCGTAATTCGCTCTTTTTCTAAACGCTTGAGATCCGTAATGTCAGTTTGGATAGCCATATAACCAACGAGCACATCGTCTTCATAAAGCGCTTGGCAGTGAATTTTGATCCAATAAGGGCTTCCGTTTTTATGATAGTTAAGCAGTTCAGTATCAAAGCCTTTTTCAAAAATAAGTGAATCTCGAATTTGCTGAACAAACGCTTGATCAGTGCCTTTACCTTGTAATACGCGGCCGGGCTTAAGTCCTATAACCTCCTCTAACTCGAAGCCAGAGATACGGGTAAAACCTTTGTTTACCCAAGTAATTTTTCCATCGGGGTCGGTAATAATCACCGCATTGACGGTTTCTTCTGCGACTTTCGCTAATAAACGGTTACTTTTCAGACTATTTTTAAGGCTTTCTTGCGTATTGTAATTGTCAGTTAAATCGTAATTAACGCCTACGACTTTGCTGACTTTGTTTTGCTGATCAAGCACGGCATGCCCATAAGCTTTTAAATAACGAACCTCATTGCCTGGTGTAAGTATCCTAAAAGTGGTATCAAATGTCTTACCTGTTGCTATAGTATGTTGGACTGCATGAAGGGCTTTTTGCTGATCATCTGGATGTAAAGACTCATTCCACGCAGACACGGTGCCATTGAATGACTGGTCACTGCGCTGATACAAAGTAAACATTTGCGCGTCCCAGATCAGTTCCTGAGTATGTATGTTAAATTCCCAAACGCCTATTTGTGCCGCCGCTTTTGCCACTTTTAAACGTTCATTGCTGCGCATTAATTCATCTTGCACACTTTTTAAGCCAGACAGCTCACAAATAGTCGCGACCAGTCCTTCAGATGAAATTTTTAAATGCAGACTTACCTTGAATTTTCGCTTATTTTGATGGATGGCAAAGAAGACTTCATCAGTACCGCTCAACACTTTACTGTCTTGCGCGACAGTATGTTGAAAATAGCTATTTAAGGCTTGCACGTGTGAGGGCACAAATAAGTTTGAAATGTTCATCTGACTAAATTCTAGACTTGAATACCCATATAAATCAACTGCCGCTTTATTCACATATAAAATTTTGCCGTTTAAGGCACATTCTATTACAGTATTAGCAGTTGCATCTAAAATGGCTTGTAGCCGTCGTATTTCTTGGCTTGCGCGTAATGCTGCTCCAGAGGCGCTTTTTGATCTCATGCCTTATCCTTAAAAATTGTGATAATACATTGCCCCTATCGACCTGCAGGTGCGGTTTTAAGAAGTGAAAACAAGGAGCAAAATAGCATGCTTAAATGCAATGCGCCCGTTATGCAATAGTGTCAAGGCCTGAGATGGACTACTCAACATTCTGTAGACTCTTATCTAAAAACGACTCACTGATCAATCAACAAGCGACATAAATGTGTTTGCCCCGCTCAATGAGTTTTTTGACATGTTTACGAAAAAGACCTCCTTAAAAGAAGGCCTTTTTATTTACTCCACTTTAAGCTGGTCCAATGACATAATACCCATGTTATACAATGTGAAACCATAAATATCTGCAAATTGCTCAATGGTTTTACTAATTGGTGTGCCTGCGCCATGCCCGGCGTCTGTCTCTATGCGAATTATAGTGGGATTGTCACCTACTTGGTATTGCTGCAGCATGGCCGCAAATTTGAAAGAGTGAGCTGGCACAACGCGGTCGTCGCGATCCGCAGTAGTAATCATGGTGGCGGGGTACTCAATACCCGCTCGCACATTGTGCACCGGCGAATACGCTTTCAGATATTTGAACATTTCTGCACTTTGTGCAGACGTACCGTAGTCATATGCCCATCCTGCACCGGCGGTGAAAGTATGGTAGCGAAGCATGTCAAGTACGCCTACCGCTGGCAGCGCGACTTGAGCTAACTCAGGGCGCTGAGTCATTACTGCGCCTACTAATAAGCCGCCGTTAGAACCACCGCGTATGGCTAAATACTCGCTGCTGGTATAGTTTTCGTCAATTAAGTATTCGGCGGCGGCAATGAAATCGTCAAACACATTTTGCTTGTTCATTTGTATCCCTGCCGAATGCCACGCTTTACCATATTCTCCACCACCGCGAATATTCGGCACTGCGTATATTCCGCCAAGTTTAAGCCAAGCTGACACAGTTGCACTAAAGCGCGGCGTAAGGCTTATGTTAAAGCCGCCGTAGCCAAATAAAATGGTCGGGGTTTTACCGTTCAATACAGTGTCTTTACTGTGAGTGATTATCATCGGCACCTTGGTACCGTCTTTTGACGTGTAAAAAATTTGTGTAGACACATATTTATCGCCGTCAAACTTTGCCTTAGGCTTATTGAATAAAGACGATTCACCGGTGTTCATATCATAAGCATATATCGACGTTGGGGTGATGTAGTTGCTAAAGGTGTAAAACGTTGAAGTGTCTTTGGCCTTGCCGTTAAAGGTACCCGCGGTGCCAATGTTAGGCAATGTCACTTCTCTTATTTGTTTACCAGATAAATCGTATTGGTAAACTTTAGAGATAGCGTCAACCATATATTTGGCAAATATAAAGCCACCGGCAGTACTTGGCACTAGCACGTTGTCGGTTTCGCTAATGACGTCTTTCCAATTGCTAATGTTAGGCTCGCTCGCATCTACCATAACTATTTTGGTGTTAGGTGCGTCGTGGTTGGTTACAAAATAAAGTTTACTGCCCACATTAGTGAGCATATAAACGTCTGATGCTACGCTATCTTTTACCGTCATCCACTCACTATTGGGTTTACTTAAATCTTTGAGGAAAGCGAGGTTGCCCGAGGTGGAATCCGCCGCGCTTACCATTAAGTAACGATTGTCATCACTCACCTGCGCGCCTATATAGCGGTGTTTTTCAGCGTCGCTGTGGCCAAATACTTTCACGTCCTGTGCCTGTGGCGTATTTAATTCGTGGAAATATAGCTTATGCTGGTCGGTTTTTTCACTTAATTCAGAGCCTTCGGGTTTATCATAGCTAGAATAGTAAATACCCGCATTTTTATACCATTGCATACCGCTAAACTTAATCTCTTTGAGCGTGTCGCCTATTTGCTCCATGGTAGTGGTATTAATAATCGTTATTTCGCGCCAGTCGCTGCCACCGGTCGAGGTTTGATAAGCGGCCAGTGTGCCATCGTTAGTGAACGATAAGCCCGCTAAAGACACCGTACCGTCTTCACTAAACCCGTTAGGATCTAAAAATATCTCGGCTTGCCCATCGTCTTTTTGGCGATACACAACGCTTTGATTTTGCAAACCATCATTCTTGTAAAAGTAGGTGTAGTCACCTTCTTTGAACGGCGCTGATACGCGCTCGTAATCGAGCATATCGCGCACCACGTCAGCAATTTCATTGCGATACGGAATATTCTGTAAATACTCTTGCGTGGTTATATTTTGCGCGGCTACCCACGCTTGAGTTTCAGGGCTACGATCGTCTTCTAGCCAGCGAAAAGGGTCGGGTACGTCTTGACCAAAGTAGGTGTCTACAACATCACCTTTTGTCGTTACTGGGTAAACTAGCCTGTCTGCATTCACATTTTGCGCACTGCTTACTTGCGCACTGGCGGTGTCAGCTTCATCTATTTTAGGTTGGCAGGCCATTAATAAACCTCCCATTGTTAACGCAATAGCGCCTTTTAACAATACAGGTCTTGTAATTTTCATATGCTTTCCCATTTATTTTTATTTAATAGTAAATCTAATACTCGTTCTTAATAAGTAGCGCTACGGTGATTGTTACAGTGACCATTTCAACCCTGCCAGCAATCGGGTTCTGTCTTTTACTGCGTCGTAGCGAACAAACCAATCGAACTGAGTACTGGCAAGCGCGCCGCTTAGCTCACCTGAAAACCCATGGCCAGTGCCTAAAAAGTCCTCTGTCAACTCAGCGCGCAAACCAAAGTTCTCACTGACGTAACTATAGTGTGCGAAGTATTCAACCGAATATTCACTAATTGAGAACTCGCCTTCACCGCCTAATACTGCTTTTGTCTTAGCCGAGTCTAAGCGGCCGACTACTTCACCAAACAAGGTAATATTGTTGTTGTACTGGTAGCGCAATTCGGTACGTAAAAAATTCTCATTCTTCATTCTTTCGGCACTAAGCTCATAGCTCCAAATATCATTAATTTGAACAGAGTACTCTACTTCTACATAGTCAAACTCATCCGGTGCGTTAAGGGCTCTTGCGGGGTCAAGCGAAGTAAGCTGGCCCACGACTATTTCGAGGTTGTTGTCGCCTATAGCACGAACATGACGCACACCTTTAATCCAACCGTATTTCGACAAACCAGATGACGAGACACGGCCCTTGTAAGTCGGAATAATACCGAATTCAGTTTTGCCATAGTCACCTTGGTGCCTTCCAAAGACCCGGCGTACATATAAGTGATCTGCACTGGAATCGTTAAGCGTGTTGTGACTTGAACCAAATTCGTCGCCAGTTACCGCAAATGCGTTTACGCTCCAAGTGTCGTTGAAACTAATTTGTGGACGATATCGCACACGGTATTGGTATCTTATTTCTCTTGAAGAACGATCGTCTGCACGCAGCTGTACGTCTAGTTTTTGTGAAAACGACTGCGCGCTTACTGACCCTACATTCACTAGAATGAGCACTGTACTAAGAATTAAGAAGCATGCAAGGGTGGTGAGTGCGCTGTTGCGCGGCACTAAACTGTCCATAGATAATTTTTTGATAACCTTTTTTTAACACTATAATTACTGTTAACTATACCCTAACTTTGCGCATTATTTTAGACTTTTGTAGGCATTTAGCGTGGAATTTCAGGGAGGTATTAAACAAGCCTAAAATCTGCCCTAAACGTGAACACTCGCAAGCGCATAAGCGGCTTTATTGACGCTTTATTGACGCTTTATTGACGCTTTATTGACGCTTTAGTCGATCTTATAAGTGCTTGTTTTGTTGTAATTAACGAATAAACCTTTAGAATTGCGCGCACGTTATAAGCAACAACTCCTGCGAGCCTTTTTTTGATTACCCTAATAAAGAATGCCAATGTTTATGCGCCAACTCACCTTGGCTTAAAGCACGTGGTGGTTGCTCACAGCAGCATTATTTCAATTACCGATAGCTGTCCAGACATTGGGCTAGAGCATCAAGTAGTCGACGCCCAAGGCTGCGCGCTCATACCCGGCTTTGTTGACGGGCACACGCATTTAACCGGTGGCGGTGGCGAAGCTGGGTTTTCTACCCGTGTGCCGCCAGTACCATTGAGTAAATTTACCAGCGCCGGGGTAACCACGGCGGTGGGTTTGTTAGGTACCGACGACATTACGCGCTCTACCGAGTCGCTAGTTGCGCAAGTTTACGCGCTGCGCGAAGAAGGATTTTCAGCCTACTGCTACACCGGCGGCTATCACTTACCACCCACTACCCTAACCGGCTCGGTGCAACGCGATATTGTATTTATTGAGCCTGTAATAGGGGTGGGTGAGCTTGCCATTAGCGACCATCGTTCAAGCCAACCCACGCTAAATGAGCTGCTAAAAATTGCTTCCCAAGCCCATGTAGCTCGCTTAATGACAGGTAAAGCAGGGATGTTGCATTTACATTTAGGCGACGGCGCAAGTGGCTTAAGCATGGTAAGAGATGCGCTTGAACATGCTGAGATCCCGCCTCGCACTTACAATCCAACGCATATTAACAGGCAAAAATTTCTGTTTGAAGAGGCCTGTGACTTGGCCAAAAAAGGCTGTTGGGTTGACGTAACTGCATTTGAGACAGACGGTGTTGGCTATGAGCCGGCTGAGGCTTTGCTGCGATATATGGGACAAGACTTACCCCAGGACAAACTGACCATTAGCTCAGATGGCGGCGGCTGTTTACCCGACTTTCACGCCGACGGTAGCTTGAAAAAAATGGCTTTTGCGGCGTCCCAATCTATGACAAATGTTTTTTACGAACTGCTCGACCACGGAGAGAATATGACGGCTATACTGCCCTTTTTTACCCTAAACGTTGCCCAGTTAATGAATTTTCATAAAAAAGGACGTATTGAAGTAGGCGCAAACGCCGATATTTTAATATTAGATAAACGCAATAAAATAGATCATGTAATGGCCATGGGCCAGTGGCATGTTAAACATAAACAACAATTGCTAAAAGGCACTTTCGAGTAAATATTATGCCCTCTCCTACAATAGACGGCACTCTTAGAGGATATGTAATCCCTATTGGTGGCGGTGAAGAAAAAATGAACAACCCCGAAATACTGAGCAAGTTTGTTAAGCTTTCAGGCGGTAACGACGCGGTTATTACGGTAGTGCCCACCGCTTCTCAACTAGACGATACTGGCAAACGCTATCAAAAAATATTTGAAGAAATAGGCGTTAAAAAAACCTATTCGTTGCCTATTACCGATCGCAACGACGCTAAAAACCCTGCTTACGTAAAGATATTGGAAAAAAGCACCGGTATTTTCGTCACCGGCGGAAATCAACTTAGGCTATCGACAATTTTAGGCGGCACCCCTATTGCGCAAGCAATACGCCAGTTAAATGCTAAGGGTGTTAATTATGCAGGCACCTCTGCAGGGGCTGCGATAGTATCGCAGCATATGATCACGGGCGGCAGTTCTGGCACCGTACCCACCGAAGGCGGTGTAAACTTAGCCCCCGGCATGGGCCTCATTAATACTATTGTGGTAGACCAGCACTTCAACGAACGTAATCGCTTAGCACGCTTATTGTCGGCCGTATCCTTCAACCCATTTCTTGTCGGCATAGGACTAGACGAAGACACCGCTGCATTTATTGACCATAACAACGTATTTACAGTAGTGGGCAGCGGCGCAATTACGGTAGTAGACCCCAGTGACATTGAATATTCATCAATGGCTAAGGCGCGCGCAGGCGATGCCCTGACCTTGCTAAACCTCAAAGTGCATATTTTATCGTCTGGCGCCCGCTACGACATCGGCGAACGAAAAGCATACGTGAGTTAAGTCTGTCGAAATTATTTTACTGTAATTGAAAACATTCAATAATCAAAGGTAGCGAAAGCTACTTTTTTTATGTAGCTTATAGGCATGAGAGTGTCGTTTTCCTTTTAAACTGAGATACTTCGCATAAAAATAATAAATTGTAAAATTAGCAAAGGGATTCCGTCTCAATGAAAATTCTAAGTCGCAATGTATATGTCGGGCCAAATGTATATGCCAACTTCCCCGTCATTTGTTATCAAATAGATTTAGGCGAGTTAGAAAACTGGCCTTCAGTCAAGCTTGGTCATGACTTTATTGAGGGCTTAGTGAAAACTATCCCTTCTTTGCAAAGCCATGGCTGCTCGTACGGCGAAACAGGCGGGTTCTTGCGCCGCCTGCGCGAAGATGAAGGCACTTGGGTTGGACATATATGGGAGCATGTTGCCATTGAGTTACAAAACCTCGCAGGTGTAGCAGTTACCTTTGGACGCACGCGTAGCCTAGCCGAAAAAGGCACTTACTATGTTGTGTATCAGTATCAGCAGCAAGACGTTGGACTTGAAGCAGGCGCATTAGGGCTTAAACTACTCAATCATTTAATGCCTGAACATATCCAAAAAACCATAAACGCCAAAATAGAAGACGACTTCGACTTTAGCCAAGAGCTTACCGACTTCATCAAAATGGCACAGCGTAAAGAGTTTGGTCCTAGTACGGCGTCACTCGTTAACGCAGCCCAAGCGCGAGACATACCTTGGTTGCGGTTAAACAACTACAGTTTAGTGCAGTTTGGCCACGGTAAATATCAGCAGCGAATTCAAGCAACCATTACCAGCGAAACTAAGCATATTGCGGTAGAAATTTCCTGCGACAAAGAAGATACGCACAATTTATTGAATGATCTAGGCTTACCCGTGCCCAAGCAGATGATGGTCTATGATGAACGTCAAGCCGTTCGAGCGGCCAAAAGAATCGGCTACCCCGTAGTGGTAAAGCCATTAAACGCGAATCACGGGCGCGGAGTGAGTATTAACTTAACTACCGATGAAGAGATTGTTACTGCCTTTCAGGAAGCTTTAAAATACGGCACTGGCCGCGCCGTTTTGCTTGAAAGCTTCATAACCGGATATGACCACAGAATGCTGGTGGTCAATAACGAATTAGTAGCAGTGGCTAAACGCGTTCCCGGACACGTAAAGGGTGACGGCGTAAGTACGATTGAGCAGCTTATTAATATTGTAAACCAAGATCCAAGGCGCGG
Organism: Glaciecola punicea; assembly: GCF_001756615.1. Lineage (NCBI taxonomy): Bacteria > Pseudomonadati > Pseudomonadota > Gammaproteobacteria > Alteromonadales > Alteromonadaceae > Glaciecola > Glaciecola punicea. The sequence continues at coordinate 79,910 of NZ_LZXY01000010.1, read as the reverse complement.
TGTTGGGCATGAAAAGGTATTAACACGCCTAGAGCTAGACAGTCAGGCAAGCCGTTTAATGGAAGAAGCCGGCCATACTAAAGAAAGCGTATTACCCAATGGTGAAGCATTTTACTTACGTTCAACGGCAAATCTTTCTACCGGAGGCACTGCCATAGACGTCACCGACGTGGTCCACCCTGACAATCGCGACATGGCCATTCGCGCTATTCGCGCCATTGGACTTGATATAGGTGGAGTAGACTTTCTGACCGACGATATTAGTAAATCTTATAAAGAAATTGGCGGCGGCATTTGTGAGTGTAATGCCGCGCCAGGTTTTAGAATGCACGTAGCACCGAGTGAAGGTAAGCCTCGTGATGTCGCGGGTAAAGTTATTGATATGTTATTTCCCCCAGGCACAAACTCACGCATTCCAGTAGCCGCAATCACAGGCACAAACGGTAAAACAACCACCTCTCGTATGCTAGCCAGTATTATGAAGAGTGCAGGCTATACCACCGGCATGACCTCCACCGACGGTGTTTATATAGACGGCCATTTGACCGTGAAAGGCGACATGACCGGCCCCACTTCAGCCCAAATAGTACTGCGCGACCCAAGCGTAGACTTTGCCATTTTAGAAACCGCACGCGGGGGCATTATAAAACGTGGTTTAGGCTACACTACGTGTAATGTAGGCGCTTGTTTAAACATTTCTGCCGATCATTTAGGCCAACGCGGCATAGACACTTTAGAACAGCTTGCACAAATAAAACGAGTAGTGGTGGAAGTCGCTCAAGACTGTGTAGTCCTCAACGCCGACGACATCAACTGCTTACAGATGGCAGAATTTTGCAGCGCTAAACAAATTTGTTATATCACCATGGACTCAGGTCACGGGTTGGTGCGCCAGCATATACGCCAAGGCGGTATGGCGGTTGTATTGGAAAAAGGCATAAACGGCGACATGATCACCATTTATGATAAAGGCGCTCATATCCCGCTATTGTGGACGCATCTAATCCCAGCCACTATTGAAGGCAAAGCCTTGCATAATGTGCAAAACGCTATGTTTGCCACGGCCATGGCATACAGTTTTGACACATCGCTAGAAGACATTCGCCAAGGTCTTCGCATATTCAACACCTCATTCTACCAAGCGCCTGGCCGATTGAACATATTTGATGAGTATCCTTTCAAAGTGATCTTGGACTACGCCCACAACCCTGCAGCAATTAGGGGCATTACTGGTTTAGCCGGACGCTTAGACGTAAAAGGCAAGCGCCGTTTAGTCATCGCGATGCCTGGGGATAGACGTGACGAAGATATTATTGATGCTGCAAGTGCGGTTGCCGATACCTTTGATACCTTCGTGTGTAAAGCAGACGACGATCGCCGCGGTCGTGGCGTTGACGAAGTCCCCCAACTTCTCAAAGCATCGCTGATGGCAGCGGGCGTTGATGAAGCCAACATACAGGTAATTCCAAGTGAGGTGGACGCGATTGATGCGGGCTTAACTAGCTGTCAATCAGGAGACCTGCTAGTCGTATTAGGCGACAACATCACGCGCTGCTGGAAACAAATTGTGCATTTCAATGAAGACGGCGACAAAACGATATTGGAGGGCGAGAAGCCATCGCAAGATTTCCCCGAAAAACTGTTTGAGTATGTTGAGCATAAATTTGAACTTCAAGAGGGCTCTCGATTAGTGCAAGACGAGCGCGGCGTGCACATAGTGGTTGACCGCGATGAAGATTCTGACTGAGTAAAAGTGAAGTAGAAGGATAATGCCGAACATGCAGTTAAGTTTAGACGAAGTGCGCCGCCTTACGGGTCCCAACTTGTTATCGGATTACCCTGGCACCATTGCCGACGTATTTATTGAAGGTATAAGCCAGCAAGAAGTAATTATTTGTTGGCAAAAACAACTTGATTACTGTCTTAGCTCTCTTGGCTGGCAAGAGCAGTACTTTCACCGACTATATGAAGGCGGCGCGAGTATGTCATTAAGTGCTCCCATGGACTTGCTATATAGCGCCTGCGACGTATTAGAGTTAGCCTGGGACTGCTGCGTTGATGAACTTAAGGGCGAACAAAACGCCTTAAAAGATGAACGGCTCTTAATTTTGCAAGAAGCGATTAAAGAAGAGGCAAATCCCAAACTAATTATTTTACTTAACGCTGCCCGTCAACACGGCGTTTTGTGTTTAAGCGACGATGACGAAGTAAGTTTAGGCTCAGGTACGGGTTCTCAAACGTGGTCAATAGACGACTTCCCGGATGCTAGCGAGGTAGACTGGGAGCAATACGCTCAAGTGCCACTGGCTTTAATTACAGGCACTAATGGCAAATCAACCAGTGTAAGATTAGCCGCTCAAATTGCAAAAGCCGCTGGTATGCAGGCAGGGGTAACCTCAACGGACTTCATTAAAGTGGGTGACACTATTATTGATGATGGCGATTATTCAGGCCCAGGCGGAGCGCGAATGTTGTTACGTGATACCCGCACAGAAATTGCTTTTTTAGAAGTTGCTCGCGGCGGTTTATTGCGCCGCGGTTTACCGGTTAATCTCGCCACCGCATCTTTAGTGACCAATGTAGCCGGCGATCATTTGGGTCAGTACGGCATAAATACGATAGATGAAATTGCACACGTTAAACTAATGGTTGCCAAAGCTATTAAAGGCGCTGGCGACTTCATTGTACTAAACGCCGACGACAAAAGGCTGGTCAAATTCGCGCCTGAGTTTTTTTTAAAAGATGCTGTAGCCCCTATTTGTTGGTTTAGTATGCACGCTGACAACCCCATAATATTGGCGCAAATTCAGCAGCAGCGGCCCTGTGTATATGTCGACAATAATCAAATTATCTATAGCTATAGCAGCACTGAGGTCATCGCGCAAATAGACGAAATTCCAATGACTGTCTCTGGCACCGCCAAGCACAACATAGAAAATGCGCTTGGCGTAGTAGGCTTATGTAAAATAATGGGGATTAGCACTAGTGCGATCCATACGGGCCTTATGCGCTTTGGACAAAACCCAAGTGACAACCCCGGACGCGGTAATATATACCACGTCAAAGGTGCCACCGTAGTTGTTGATTTTGCCCATAACGCGCACAGCATGCAGGCCGTTATGGATATGGCGCAAAACATGGCCAATGACTTGCCTAAAGAAGGTCGCATTACGGTGTTGTTTAGCAACGCCGGAGATCGCTCAAACACAGAAATTTACGACGTGGCCAACGCCGTGTTCGGTTTACAGCCCGACACTTACATACTTGCAGAAATTGAAGAATACCTGCGCGGGCGAGAAATGGGCGAGGTATCAGCCTTAGTTAAGTCTCACTTACTAAACAAAGGCGTAGCGAGTGCCTCTATATTCGAAACCATCGATCCTATAGCGGGCGTTAAATTAGCGGTGCAAAACGCCAAGCCAGGCGACCTCCTGCTGCTGTTTGTGCTAGCTAAGCGAGAGCAAGTGCATACTTACTTAACGGGCTCAACTTTCTCTACCTAAGATGTCTCATGAAGAAATCATCTATGTCTTTAGGAACAGGCAAATCTGAAAGATTTGCCCAGCTAAACGCCGCTACAGAAGCCGCGTGTCCGCCATCTTCGTAAATAATCGTTTCAACAATGCCGCCTGCCTCCTCTATTCCAGCTTTAAGTTTTTCTAAATTTCTAATATGCACTGTTTCGTCTTCACCAGTGTAAAGTAATAGCATCGGTGGTTCGTCACCATCAATAAAATTGGTCACAACTAAATTGGGGAAGTTTTCAGGTGGTCCGAAGATATCTCTTACATCGGGCGCTTGTGGGACAAAATCATAAGGCCCAGAAATACCAGCAAACGCATTAACAATGCCAGGCGAAAGCTGATAAGCACCTAAGAATGACTCATCCGCAACGATTAGCGCCCCTAGATGAGCGCCCGATGAATGACCAGAAACAAACAAATTTTGGTTGCCCTTATACTGACTAATATTGTCATAGACCCATGCAAGCGATTTGGCTGCGTCTTGCGCAAAGACAGGAAATTTTACCTCGGGGTAAAGGCGCGTATTGGGCAGCACAACGACATACCCCATGTTAGACAATGTCATTCCCACGAACTTGTACTGTTCTTTAGAACCTTCAGTCCAGCGACCACCGTGAAAAAACACCACTACAGGAAAGTTCTCTTTCTCAACTTTAGGGATATAAATATCTAAGGCTTGGCGCTGATGCTCGCCATAAGAAACGTCTTTTACTATTTCCCCCTCATAACTTATCAAGGGCGCATTCACTAATGCAAACTGCAAAGGAGTACAGGAAAACAGGAACGCTGTAAGGGTTATTGAGGTAAAAGCTTTAATCATGGTGTTATTTCTCTTTGTAGTGTTATTGCTGTGGTGTGCTGTACTGTGCTGTTACTATTGCTATTTATACAATATTGCAAGATTAGTGCAATAAATTGACCGACATAATGGCTCAACTATTAATAGTCAACTTTTACAAAACCATCCACAGTTGAGACATAAACACATAAAACGTTCAAAAAATGTATAGCACTGTAAATTGGAAGGATAGAAAATCGCCAGACTCTGCAGTAGATAGTCAATTTCAACGTGTAAATTATTCACACCACTGTAAAAGATGGCCTAAATTTAAGTTCTCCACACAAGATTACCTAGACTGTCTATAAACTTACCCAGACTGTCTATCAGTTCAACAGGGCCTGCTAGCACGCGCCATATCATCTGCGTGGGATCTGCGATAAACCAATATAATAAACGGCACGCATTTTGTAGGTTAGTTGTATTAGCCGGCTAATGCCAATAGGCCCTTAATAATAGGGAGTTATTGAATGATACTTTATATACGTTAGCAAGCGCTCTTACCCTAGTATTAGCACCGGCAGTAAAAACGCGAGTGCAAGCTACAAAGATGGATCGGTGGTGATTGACGGTAAAATAGTCACCAGCCGCAATCCTGACGACATCCCTAATTTTATAGACGCGATAGCGCAAAAACTTATTAGCTAAACGTTATAAGGAAAAAAACAATGGAAAATGAAAAGGTAATAATCATCACCGGTGCCTCAAGCGGCATTGGCGCAGCAACGGTAGATAAGGTGGTAAGTGCAGGCCACAAGGCTGTAATAACCGCTCGTAGCCTCGATAAACTGGAAAAAATTGTAAAGCGCTGGGGTGAAGACAAAGTCTTAGCGGTACAAGCCGATGCGTCAAAATTCGCCGAGATAGAACGCGTGGTAGAAAAAGCCAAGCAAAAATTCGGCCGCATTGATGTTGTCTTTGCTAACGCTGGCACGGGCATTAACACACCAGGGATTGAAAATGGCGATATAGATGAATGGAAGACAATGACAGACGTGAACATTAACGCCTTGTTATACACCGCTAAAGCAAGCCTTGCGTTACTTAAAGAAACCAAAGGTCATTTCATCATTACAAGCTCTATTGCCGGAAAAATAAGTTTAAAAGGTTCAGTATATGGTGCAACGAAATGGTTTGCCTACGGCTTTGGGCAAAATTTAGCGGCAGAAATGGCGCAGTGGGAGGGACGCTGCACAACAATATGCCCAGGCGTGGTCAACACACCATTTTTTGATGAAGCCAAGCCCGAAAAGCTAGACCCGTCGGATGTGGCCGACGCTGTATTATATGCAATTTCAGCAGACCCAAGGTGCAGTATACGCGAAGTATGTTTAATGCCTACGCAGTGACACTTTGGCATCTTTGACACAAAGGAGAAGGATATGTTAATTAGCTCAGACCAACTCAATTCAAGCCGAATAAAAGCCAGCGACGGCGAACTCGGGCATATAAAAGATGTTTATTTTGACGATCAAAACTGGACGGTGCGCTTTTTAGTAGTGGACACATCGCGCTGGATGCCACTTAGTCAAAAAGTACTGCTTAGCCCTATTTCCCTGCGCGACTTTAATAAAGAAGATGAAGAGCTAGCGGTGTCGATGACTATGGAGAAAGTAAAAGATAGTCCAAAAGTGGAAGACCAAGACACCGTTTCTCGTGGCTTTGAGAAACAGTACTATGAATACTTTGGCTACGGTTACTATTGGACTGGTATGGACCTTTGGGGAGATTATTTATACCCGGGCGCCCTAACAGCACCCGGCACCATTGTGCACACTGAAATTGAACAAGATGACCGTGAAAAAAACAATCATCTAAGGTCTGCCCAAGAAGTCCTGGAGTACGACATCCATATTGACAGCGCCGACAGCGGCCAACTTGAAGACTTCATCTGGGACAGCTACAACTGGTCACTAAAATATCTAGTGGTTGATACGGGCGACTGGCTACCAGAAACAAAAAAGGTACTGGTAGCGTGCAAGCATATAGACAGTATCCGCTGGGACACCAAATCAGTGAAGCTGAATATTAGCGTGGCGCAAATAGCGCAGTGCGCAGAATATGATCCGGACAATATGCCAGATCACACGTAAATACTAGGCGGGGTAGAAGTTATTAGCACACTGTTATTTTTCTTAACGCCGGGTGTGTTTTAGTCCTGAACAGAAACTAACGCAAGCTGTTAGTTTCTGTTCAGGACGAATTCGAATATAAGAAAAGGGTCAGTATTAATGTTTACTCAGCGTCATCCTTCTCAGGCTCAAGCTTATCAGCGAGATCTAAGTCGGTTGGCGGCATTGGGTCACTGCGTGTTGCATCTTGCGCTAAGTACGTATCCATCCAGCGCATAAACCGCAGTGAATAGTCGTATTGCGCGGCTGCATTGCGATTGCCATGCCCTTCATTTGGGTAGAAGACTAAGCGCACGGGTGTTTGTGTACGCACTTTCATGGCCCTGTAGAGTTCCATTGACTGACTTGGATGCACGCGCGTGTCTTTTTCGCCATGCATTATTAAGGTAGGCGTGGTGCTTTTACCTGCATGATAAATGGGTGAGCGCTCAAGCAAGTTCATCCAGTTGTCTTCCCATGGCCACTTTAACGAGTGCACTAGATGCATTTCATTTGGAATGTCGCTGGTACCAAACTTTGATATCTGATTCGAAATACCCACAAACGCTACCGCTGCCGCAAAATGCTCGCTTTGCGAAGTGGCTCCCCACATTGCCGCATAGCCGCCGTAAGAACCGCCAGTAATGCCAACTCTATCTTTGTTGACAATGCCGTGCGCAACAAGTGCATCAACGCCGTCAACTAAGTCGTTAAACTCTTTGCCGGCGTAGTCGTCTTGATGCTCTTTAGCAAACGCCACGCCGCGCCCAGTTGAACCACGATAGTTGGGGTAAAATACCGCGTAGCCGTCGGCTGCTGCAAACTGGCCGCCGTCTGAATAGCGTGTTATCCAACCGTCGCTATAGTGTGCTTCAGGGCCGCCGTGTACGGTTAGAATCAGTGGCCAACCACCTTCTGGCGCGGTGCCGTTTGGCGTAATTAACAAGCCTTCAATTGGCCGGCCATCGCGGGCTGTGTAGGTATGAGTAGTCTGAGGAGCCAGTTCTAATTCGTCAATCCAGGCATTATGGTGGCTAAGTTTCACCACTTTATTGCGCTTTATACTGAAAACTTCGCGAGGATGCTCGGCGCTGTCAGCAATAAAGCGTATCTGGCCATCGCCAATGTCAACGCTTCTTACTACGATGTTGTTAGGGGTTTTAAGAGTGCGTTTTTCATCGCCGTTTGTCTCGTATACTACTAATGCACTTTCAACACCTCTGTGCGCGACCGCTAAAATATCTTTACCTAGCCAGTCAATGTCCATTATATGCTGAGGTGCGTCTTTGGTTAATTGCATGAAGCTGTCGCTATTTGATTCTGCCACCATCAGCACCCCGTTTGACGAGTCGTGTATGTCAGTACCCGCTAAGAAGGCAAGATGTTCGCCATTGTCAGATAGCTCAAATGCGCCAAGTTTACCGGGGATATCGATGCGTGATTTAACTTCACCCGTGGCAATATCTAGGAAAAATAGATCTGTGAGCATCAGTGAATCATCGACCAAATTAGTCGGTGCGACTGCTGCCACGAGGGTCTTTTCGTTTGCTGACACTTCAAAGTCAGACACATGCCCACCGTCAAATACTTTGACCGACTTAGCGTCTTTGTCGTTAAGACTAACTGACCAAAGCGAAGCGAGGCGCTGGTCTTCTTCATATACGACTGCGTCGAAACCTTTGTCTTTAAAATCTTTTCTCGTGTCTTTTTCGGTCGCCACAAAATGCAGGGTGCTACCGTCGTTGCTTACGCGGTAATCGCCAATGCTAGTCTCATATTCGAAGCGTTTTTGTGCTTCACCACCGGCTAAAGATATTGAATATAGCGAGGTATTTTCGTCACCATCGCGTTTGCTTTTAAAATAAATCGTGCTTTTATCAGGGCTGAACTGCAGGCCTGAAATGCTGCCTTGGGTGCCAATAAATTGAATCGGTTCACCATTTTCACGCATGATATATAAGTGAGTATCGGCTCTACCGTCTTTGTCACCGGCAAGTATATCGCGTGGAGCCCCAAGGGTATAAGCGGTGAGTTCTCCGTCACTCGAAACGGTAATGTTAGCAGCGTGCTGTACTTTAGGTAAATGCTCAATTTCAAAGGTGTCCGCTTTTACGCCTGCACTTACAGTAGCCATGGCCACCGCGAGTAAAGTCGCCTTAAAAGGGTTGTTTCGCATAAAGTTGATCTCCGTCGTTTTATTATCGTTATTAATTTTTAAACTAGTTTATTCAATGCAGGGTCTAGCTTAACAATTAACAAAGAATAAACAATGTCCTGACACTATTCAACAGCCTAGATGTTAATCCGTGTAAACAATGCGCGTGCACTATTTTTCATACCTTGTACAATCCATGCAGTAAATATTGGGCATTAATATGGATAACATTGGTGGACATACGATTTTTAGTTACGTTTATAGAAGTTTCGCACACACGACATTTTGGTAAGGCCGCCGAGAATCTGCATTTAACCCCAGCGGCGGTGAGTGCTCGCATCAAGCAAGTTGAAGAATATTTTAATGTTAGCTTATTTATTCGCCACCGTAACAATATACACCTTACGCCTGCTGGCGAAAAACTGCTCCCGTTTGCTATTCAATTAGCTGAAACAATTAAACAGGCTCGCATTGCGCTGGCACAAGAAAACCTTGCACACTTGGCCTGTGCAGCCACGCCAAATGCTGCAAAACTTATATTTTCGTCAGCATTGGCCCAAATAAAGTCAAAGTATAATCAGTTGATATTGCGTGCTGACATCTTCAACTTAGAACTCATTTCTAGGCAATTACACGAACAAAGTATTGATTTAGCCTTTTCTACCGAAACTGTAAAGTCTAGCTATATCGAAAGCGTCCTGCTCTTTAGACAGCCTATGTACTTATATAGTGCCTGCGCCGCCGCCGTATTTGATGCTGATACCTATATACATATAGACTGGGGGAATGATATTTCAAGCCGCTTTTTCAGCGCCTATCCGTCTGCTAAAAATAGTGTTTGGAAAACCAACGCCTTAGATCTTGCTGTGTGTCATTTGGCGCAAAATAACGGTTCAATATTGTTACCTGAAGCTTATGCAAAGGCATTGATGAAAGAGAAGGATTTGATTCAAATAGTGCCAGAGGCATTTGATACACTGCCTTGCTATTTGCTTGTATTGAAAAGTAATCACCATCCGCTGGTGACGTCACTGGTGGCTCACTTTGAAGCGGCTTTTAAGTAAAAAAGATAAAGAGGTCAGGTTCAGTTAGCCACTATTCTTCAAAAAATTCGCTCACTAAACCTGACCCCTTTGCCTTGTGACCCCTTGAATTTCTACTATTCAGGTAAGTTTGTAATTGCTTGGTAACCTTCAGCCGCTAGTTCTTCATTGACGCATACTAGCAAGAACGCTTGTAAGGATAAATCGCCGGTGCCATCATCGTCAGCGACTTCTTGGCAATAATCTTTAAAATTAAGTAAAAGTTCAAGGTCTGCTTCTGGAAGGTCTTGATTAGCAAATGCTAGTGCGCTTGACAGTAAAAGTGTTGCGCAAGAAAGTCCTGTCAATAATTTGTTCATTTAGTGCTCGTTGTGGATTGTTGAGGCCGCAACATATCGCTAAAGTATAATATTGAACAGCAAAATAAAATTGACCTGACGAACAAAATAATTGTTCAGCCTAATCACAACTCAAAACGGTTTGGTAGCAATTCACCCAAGGTGCTTCGCCATGTTTTATCAAGGCTTTCGTTCACACATTCGACCGGCCCATCAGGACTGTCCATGAATTCGCTAAGCACTTGTCGACACGCGCCACAGGGTGAAATGGGGGATGCTTGATTAGACATAACGTAAACCGCGGTAACCTTGGCCATACCGTTTAAAATGGCATTTGATATAGCCGAGCGCTCGGCACAAACCGTTAAACCGTAAGACACATTTTCAACGTTAACACCATAGGCAATCCGGCTTTCTCCGTCAACTTCATACTTAACTGCGGCGGCTACTTTCACCGCTGAATAAGGACTGTAGGCTTTTTTCAGAAGCTCTTTTAACTGCGTTTTGATATCTGATGTTTCCATGGTGCTAAGGTTTGCCTTGCGGTTGATGAATGATGACTTACTTTGCATGCGATAAAAGAAAATCTAAGCCGCCGGTAATGGCCGCAACCTGTGCTTCAATACAGCTTTGTGGCGTCGCATTTGGGCTGTCAGGATACACTTCAGTAGTGGTTACATATTCAGCATCGGTGAAGCCACCACACAGTAATAGTGACGATTTATCGTAACAAATTACGCCAGTAGAGATTATCTTTGCGCCAATTATTCTGCCTTCGTCATCGCTAGGTGCAATGTGAGTGACTTTTTCGACCGACGCTATTATTGCTTGTTGAAATGACAACTGCGGCTTTTTGGTGTCTGCAACAGTATAAAAACCGTCTGGTATTTGCCATTTATCTATATGTAAACCGTCGCGGGCGGCTAAGGCTGGTCTAAATTCAGAGTTGTCAGTGTCGGTAGTTTCATGTAAATCGAAGTGTGCCAGCAGCGCCTTCGGTTCTGAGCTTATAAAACCCTTAACAAAGTCCATAAGCAGTTGCGCTTCGGCTGAAAAACTAATTGGCGCAAAAGAACGATTTGGATCGTAGGCGTTAGTAGTCCATCTATTCACGGTTTCGTAGCCCCAAGGCGATACACACGGTGCAACAATGAAATTGAAATGCCTCGAGTAACGAGGCGCATGATGTATTAAAAACTCGATAGCCCCTTGCACACCACTCGTTTCATAACCGTGCACGCCACCGGTTATCAGCACATTGGGCTTGTTAACATCCCACTTTGAGGTGGTAAATGCATATAGTGGATAGCGGCTGGCGTCTATGGGGAGAACACCGTAGTGGTTCTTTTTGAAATCTTTGCTAATACGGATAAATTTACTGAGTACTTCATCAGCATAGCTTCGCTGTATAGTTTGCGACTTTAGCCATTCGTCTTTTTCATCTTCATTCCAAGGAATGTCGGTTCTGCCTATTGGGTAGTCTTGCATAAAAAATCTCGCATTTTGGGTTATCGTTTTAAGCTATTATGTGGTTAAGCAAGGTCAGCGTGCAGCTGCATTTAATGTTTTTATAGCATTATAGGATCAGTTTGGCATGCAAAGTATGCAAATTCAGTTCGTGCTAACTATTAGTCTGCACTATTATTGGCATCGTTATTGGCATCGTTATTGGCATCGCTCGTTTTAACAGCTTATTTCACTTAATAAGTAATTAAGTGACGGCCAAATGCCTTGAAAATTAGTATAAATTGGAGATTTTTATATGCTAGCCTAAATGAAAATACCACACTCATGCAAACGATGTTGAAAATAACTGAAAATATAGTCATAGAAGACAGTGAAGTCGAACTGTCTGCAATAAGGGCTATGGGCAGTGGCGGACAGAATGTGAACAAAGTGTCGAGCGCTATACATTTACGCTTCGATATTAAAGCGTCGCAATTACCTGACCATTATAAACAAAAACTGTTAGCCTTGAACGATAACCGTATTAGCAAAGAAGGCGTGCTGATAATAAAGGCGCAGTCGTTTAGAACGCAGGAGAAAAATCGAGAAGATGCACTTAAGCGTTTGCGGATGCTGGTAATATCAGCCACGAAAGAAGTTAAGTCGAGAAAAGCCACTAGACCTTCGCTAAACGCAAAAAGAAAACGCATTGAAAGCAAAAAGAAAAGTGGTGCTACCAAAAGCTTGCGCGGTAAAGTAGACTTTTAACAAAGCCTCCTAGCGCCCAAAATATCTAATTCCATCCCAAGTTTATATGAGGCTTTCCTACCACAGTAAGCAAGCTTTAAACAAGGAGTAAACCCAATGAACAAATTAGTCACGACCTTAGCATTTAGCGTAACTGTGCTTTTGTTGAGCGCCTGTAGCGATAGCGAAGTAGGCGACGTCTCGCTTGGTGTATTCACTACCAAAGACATAAAAATTGACTCACTTACAGATCCTATTGTGAGCGGCGTCACCTGCCATATTGCCAGTATAGAAGCGAACTTAGACTTAGCCGATCCTTCCGACAGCTCAATTTCGTGTAGACAAACCGGTAACATCAGCGCAGAAATGATAGCCAAGATAGATAAAAGCGCATCAGGAGAAGTCGTGTTCAAAAAATCAAAGAGTATATTTTTCAAAAACATGAAAGTTAGACGCATCTTTGACCCAAGGTCTCAAACACTAATGTACGTCTCGTATTCGACTAAAGAAACAACCGGCAGTTATAAGCATAGCTTGTCAACTGTGCCTTTATGGGGCACAGGCGCTTACACTAAATTTGACACGCCTGCCCATTAGCGCGCAAAATATAATATAACGAGTTAGTCTTTCGAAATATTTAGATTTGCAAGTAAGCTGATGTTCACTAAGCAATACACTTTAAGGTAATCAATTCACAAAACCACACTATAAAAATGTTATCAACTGCTATTTACGTTATATTCAGAAATGATAAATCACGCTATCTTATTTAGTGGAGTGAAGTATAAAAAAGAGACCTTTTTAAAAAGGCATATACCTAACGACCGAGAATAACTGCACTAGTCAAACAGGCTGGCGTGATAAACACTGCTTAAATTTAAGGAATTGCTATGAGCGTACTCGTGTTCGTGAAAGAACCTTATCACTTGGAAAAGCGCTGCGCTTTACTTCCCGATAACGTTAAGATTTATAAGCGCCTTGGGGCGACTATTCAGGTAGAAAGCCAAATAGGCGACACCTTAGGCTTTACAGACCAGCACTACATTGACGCTGGTGCTGAAATTTTCACCGACCGCAGCGCTGCCCTATCAACAGCCCATGCAGTGCTATCGGTCAGGCCGCTTGCCCTTGAAGAGTTAGCACAAACGCCACAGACTTGCTGCAGCATTAGTTTTTTTGACCCTTTCAACAGCCCTGACAAAATAGCCTCTCTTTTAGATAACAAGCGCTCTTGCATTAGTATGGAACTAATTCCCCGTAGTACGCGCTGCCAAAAAATGGATGCCTTAAGCTCGCAAGCTAGTTTAGCGGGTTACGTCATGGTCCTAAAAGCCATGTCTAATTTGCACAAAACCTTACCCATGATGATGACGCCGGCAGGTACCCTCAAGCCAGCCAAAGTGTTTATTATTGGGGTTGGCGTTGCCGGACTACAGGCCATTGCGACCGCTAAACGCATGGGTGCCAATGTCATTGCCTATGACACCCGCCCAGAGTGCGCTCAGCAAGTTCAATCGTTGGGCGCTAAGTTTTTGAATATTGATTTAGGCGTGACTGAGTCGACCGACCAAGGCTACGCTAAAGCCTTAAGCGAAGAACAGTTAACTTTACAGCAGCAGGCGCAGGCCGACTGCATTGCCGATTCTGACATTGTGATAACCACCGCTCAGTTGTTTGGCCGCAAGCCCCCATTGTTAATTTCAAACGATGTTATATTGCGTATGAAACCTGGCTCCGTCATTGTCGATATGGCCGCGCTAGACGGCGGCAATGTTGAGGCCTCTGTCGCTGGTGAAACCATAATATACAAAGCGGTAAAAATAGTGGGAGACGGCGATTGGGCAGGCGAAGTGGCATTAGATGCCAGTCAAATGTATGCCAATAACTTAATGGCCTTGGTACAAGATATGTATAACACCGAAACGTCGTTATTTACTGTTGATGCGCAAAACGATGTTTTAAAGTCTGCTTTAGTCACCTATAACGGTGAAGTTATTAACCCTATTTTGAAATCACAATATACAAAGGAGACCGCGTAATGTCTTTTATTTCGTTAGCCATGGTGTTATTACTCGCTATATTTTTAGGCTTTGAGCTTATACGCAAGGTGCCTGCTACCTTGCACACGCCTTTAATGTCGGGCGCAAATGCGGTTTCAGGCATTACGGTAATTGGGGCATTTGTATTTGCCGGCAATGACATGGGCGGTCTAGTCAAGTTTTTTGGCGTATTGGCGGTATTTTTGGCCACTATAAACGTGGTTGGCGGCTACATGGTGACTGATCGTATGCTGTCTATGTTCAAAGGAAAAGGAGACCGCAATGCAAAATGAATTCATAATTAATGTGGTTTATCTAATAAGCGCCGCACTGTTTATCATTGGCCTAAAATTACTCAGCCATCCTAGCACCGCACGCCGAGGGAACTTGTTGTCTGCTGTGGGCATGCTGGTGGCCATTTGCATCACCTTAATTGACCAGCAGATAGTTAGCTACCAATGGATTCTTATTGCCCTAGCCGCGGGCAGTATTGTGGGCGCGGTAGTGGCAAGAAAAATCGCCTTAACGTCTATGCCTGAACTGGTCTCATTGCTCAACGGTATTGGCGGCTTGGCTAGTTTAGCGGTGGCCTTTGCCATGGTGGTAGGTGGCTCATTAGCAACGTATATAGTGGTAATATTATTAATAGCCATTGCAATTGGTGGGGTAACGTTTACCGGCAGTTTAGTGGCTTGGGCAAAGTTAAGCGGCAAGCTTGGTAATATTATTCAGACCAAAGCAATGGTGTTTAAAGGCCAAGCGATAGCTAACTCGCTGCTCGTGTTAGCTATCGTTTTATTTGCGGTGGGAATATCTTTTGTACCGCAGATGACGTTTTTGGTGTTCGTATTTGTAATATTGTGTTTAGCGCTAGGTGTGATGCTTGTACTGCCTATTGGCGGCGCCGACATGCCCGTGGTCATCTCACTGCTCAATAGCTATTCAGGTTTAGCGGCGTGTGCTGCCGGTATAGCACTAAATAACAACTTGCTTATTGTGGCAGGTGCTTTAGTGGGTGCAAGCGGTATCATTTTGACCAGTATAATGTGTAAAGCAATGAATCGTTCGTTAACAAACGTGCTTTTTTCTGGCTTTAAAGAAGTGTCTAGCGTTAGCACTAAAATTGAAGGCGAAGTGAAAGCTATTTCCTGTGAAGATGCTTATTATGTATTGGAAGCTGCGCAGTCGGTCATTGTGATCCCCGGTTATGGAATGGCGGTGGCACAAGCTCAGCATGCCATGAAAGAGCTGCAATCTCTATTGGAAGGAAACGGCGCAGAAGTTGTTTATGGCATTCACCCTGTAGCAGGGCGCATGCCAGGTCACATGAACGTACTGCTGGCCGAAGCTGATGTCCCATACGAACTATTGCTTGAAATGGACGAAGTGAATCCGCGTATGGAAAACTACGATGTAGCCATTGTTATTGGCGCAAACGACGTGGTGAATCCAGCCGCTAGAGAAATTAAAGAAAGCCCGATTTACGGCATGCCTGTTATAAATGCCGATCTCGCCAAAAACGTGTTTATTATGAAGCGCGGTATGGCCTCAGGTTTTGCGGGTATAGACAACCCGCTTTTCTTTAAAGACAACGCCAGCATGATATTTGGCGATGCAAAAGACTCTATTAACGCCATCATTCGGCAGTTTGCTGACTAATAATATTGATGTGTAATATGGCGACAGAAATAGTCGCCGCTACCACTGTGCTATTGATGGCTTACAGCATAATGTTTTCTATTTAGCCTATGATCAGCGTACGATTATAGGCTTTTTGGCAAAAGTGATGGCTGTTTTATCTCTTTTTCTTATCCTTAAAACCTACTAAGCTGTAACAAATAATTTAAAAAATAGCTTAAAAGGTAAGAGCATGGACACGTTAAATATTGCGGGCCGGGTCTTTCAATAAAGGCTCTGCTTAAACTGCACTACTATGAACAAATACATGTACATACAAGGGCAAAAGATAATGAATGAAACAATCGAAAGTAACACTTCTTCGAGCGCAAACAAGACAGCTGCGCTATGTGAGCTAGATGTTGTATTTGAAACGGGTATACGCCAGCCAAAATTTGGCGTTGACGCTAAGTCTCATTTAGACATTCTTAGCGCTTTTGAAAGGGTCTTAAGCGCTAAAAATATCAGTGCTGACCCAAGCAAAAATGCACATTATCGCACGGGCTGGCGATCTGGCGAAGGAAGCGCACTTGCCGTGCTGTTCCCGCAAACATTGATTCAGCTTTGGGGATCCTTAAAAATTGCGGTCAGTCATAATCTAATTATTGTCATGCAGGCCGCTAATACCGGTTTAACCGAAGGCTCAACACCTAGTGGCAACAACTACGACCGACCCGTTGTAATTATTAATACACGCTTTCTTAATGCCTTACACATCATTAATGAGGGTGCTCAAGCTATCGGCATGCCGGGGGCCACACTGTATCAGCTGCAAAGCGAACTTATAAAAATTAACAGGGCGCCACATTCTGTTATTGGGTCTTCTTCCTTAGGTGCGTCAATTGTAGGCGGTATCGCCAATAATTCTGGTGGCGCTTTGGTTAAAAGAGGACCCGCCTACACCGAATTATCGGTATATGCGCAAATTGATAAACACGGGGAACTGATCTTAGTGAACCACTTGGGTATAGATCTTGGTAACAACCCAGACGCTATAATTCAAACCTTAAGTGACGGCAGCTTCGCCACACAAGGGCTTGGCCAAGGTCAGCGCAAAGCCAGTGACACACTGTATCAGGCACGCGTAAAAGATATTGATGCAGACACACCCAGTCGCTTTAACGCTGATCCTCGAAGATTGTATGAATCAAGCGGCTGCGCCGGAAAAGTTGCCGTATTCGCGGTGCGGGTCGATACTTATCCGGTAGCAGAAAAACAGGCCAGTTTTTATATCGGCACCAACGATCCGGGCGACTTATATCAACTTAGGCGCTTACTGTTATCTAAGCTAGATGACCTGCCTGAAATGGGTGAATATATGCATCGAGATATGTTCGATGTTGCGCAAAAATATGGAAAAGACACCTTTCTAAGCGTACTGTATTTAGGCACAAAGCGTTTACCTAAAATGTTATCGATGAAGGGCGCTGTAGATGCCTACCTGAATAAAAAAACATGGCTACCTGAATATTTGAGCGATCGTTTACTACAGGGATTTAGTCGATTATTCCCTCAACATTTACCTAAACGAATGCTCCAATATAGGCAGCAATACGAGCACCATTTGATTATGAAGCTTAGTGGGTCGTCAGTTGCAAAAGGCAAAACAATATTACAAAACTACTTTGACAACAAACAGTCAGGCGGTTTTTTCGAATGCACGACTACAGAAGCTAACCGCGCTTATTTACACCGTTTTGCCGCCGCTGGCGCCGCCATCAGATATCACACCATGCACAGCAAAGACGTGGGTGACATTTTGGCTTTAGACATTGCGCTTAAACGCAACGAGAGCGACTGGGTGGAAATATTTTCGCCAGACATCGAACAGCACATTGAAAAGAAGCTCTATTACGGCCATTTTTTTTGCCATGTTTTCCATCAGGACTATATTTTAAAGAAAGGTGCTAATGCCCACCATGTTAAGAAGCTGATGCTAGCCCAGCTAGACCAGCGCGGCGCTAAGTATCCAGCAGAGCATAATGTTGGCCACTTATATAAAGCTGATGACCCCTTGAGAGACTTTTATAAAGAGCTCGATCCCAGCAACACTTTCAATCCAGGTATAGGCAAAATGGACAAAAATCAGCGTAACTGTAATTGCTGCTTATAACGCGAACATGTCTGCTAATGGCATGTTTTGCTTACTTAAGCGAGTAATTAGAAGCTGCAAAGCACAGGCCAATGCGCTCTACACTTGTCTTTATCGTTTAGGTAGGCTCCAGTTTGGTCTTGGAAAGTGGCAGGTATATCCGTTAGGACGCGTTTCCAAATAATCCTGATGCTCTGGCTCAGCTTCCCAAAAATCGCCAACAGGCTCTACTTCTGTAACTACTTTACCCGGCCATATACCTGAGGCGTCAACGTCGGCAATCGTGTTAAGTGCCTCATCTTTTTGCGTTTGCGACACAAAGTAAATAGCGGAGCGATAAGACACTCCAAGGTCGTTGCCCTGCCTGTTTTTAGTGCTCGGATCGTGTATTTGAAAGAAAAATTCTAAAATTTCACGGTAGCTCGTGACGTCATTGTCAAATTCAATTTCAATGCCTTCGGCGTGCGTTCCATGATTGCGGTAAGTCGCATTTACGACCTCACCGCCCGTATAACCCACGCGGGTTGCTAGAACCCCAGTTCGCTTGCGAATTAGGTCCTGCATGCCCCAAAAACAGCCGCCGGCTAATACTGCGCGTTCACTTGCCATTATGATAACTCCTGCACTTGATCTAAATAGGCTTCGTAGCCTTGCTTAGCCATTTCATCCTTTGGCACAAAGCGCAGTGAGGCTGAATTAATGCAATAGCGCAAACCGCCTTGGTCAGCAGGTCCATCAGGAAATACGTGCCCAAGGTGACTATCACCATGAGAAGAGCGAACTTCAGTGCGCATCATGCCTAAAGACGTATCGGTAATTTCATTCACATTGACTGGGTCTATGGCTTTGGTGAAACTAGGCCAACCGCACCCTGACTCATATTTAGAAGACGAAGCAAATAAAGGCTCCCCTGAAACGACATCAACATATATTCCCACTTCGGTATTGTGAAGTAGCTCGCCGGTGCCGGGATGCTCGGTACCATTTTCTTGCGTCACTCGATATTGCTCTGGTGATAAAGCTGAGATTGCTTGCGTCGACTTTTGATAGTTACCCATAGTTTCCTCTTTGTTAATAAATGTCTGCAATGTTGGACTAGCTTGTGCTAAAAAGTAGACCTAGACTGTATGGTTTACGCTTTGAGATAGCGAACAGACCAAAATGTGCGGAATCACTTTAATAAAACCAGCATGTTATTTGACTTTAATATAATAGATAAGTCCCACAAATAAGGCGAGATTAGCAATAACAGTGCCCCAGTATGTAATTTGAAACGACTTTTTCGAGCACTTGTGCCGTAAATATTGCTGCGCGAAAGCTGCCCCTGGCCAACCACCAAGTAAAGAGAGCAAGTGCAATGTACTTTCTTGTATTCGCCATGTACCCCTTTTAGATCTTGATTTGTCGAGCGCATACGCATAGTAAGTAATAACACTAAGGCCCAAGTATCCAAGCACAAACCTTTCATGAAGATTGCCTAAAAAGAAGGCGAGTAATAAAGCTAGCAACAGTGCAAGCGATAAATAAATGAATTGCATACTGCAGTCGCTCCCTCTTTGTAAATACGATTAGTTATGCCATGCCATACGCGTAACTTTACAATTGCACCCTGCATAAAGCAAATAGCGATCGGCACACTTATCGCGATTATTGCCGAAGCGCTAAAGTTTATTTACACTCGCTTAACAAATAATTTACTTTTAATAATAAATTTTGCTATTCTCATAGGTATAGCACTTATGTAAAAATGCTTAAACACTGCAGGCTACTATTGCCAACACAGAAGTTAGCCAGATAGTGCAAAAAGGGCGCCCAAAATAGGGCAAAGAATTCACCACACTTACGATGCTACACACGGCACACGAGAAAAATATGCTTAAACAAACTTCATCTATATTTAGTCGCACTCCCCTAGCAGCAATTATTGCGCTTTCGTTAGGGCTATCATCTACCGCTGCAATTTCACAAGAAACACCCGCTGCAGATCAAGAAGACGACTTAGAAGTTATAATGGTAACCGCTTCTAAACGCCCCACCAGCCTGCAGCAAACACCTATTGCCGTTAGCGTTACTAGCGCTGAAGAAATAGAACAAGCGCGCATATTGGATTTACAAGATCTACAAAGCTTGGTACCTACTTTGCGCGTTGCGCCTTTGCAGCGTTCTTACAATACCAACTTTTCAATTCGCGGATTTGGTAACGGTGCTAATAACACCGGCATAGAGCCTTCTGTGGGCGTATTCATAGACGGTGTTTATCGCTCACGCGCAGCAGCGCAAATTGGCGATTTACCCCGCCTAGAACAAGTGGAAATATTAAGCGGTCCTCAAAGCACCTTATTTGGAAAAAATGCCTCTGCGGGCGTTATTAATGTGCGCACAGCCGCGCCATCATTCGACAACCAAGCAAAAATTGAGTTTGGTGTTGGTAATTATGGTCAATCACTGCTGCGCGGGCACTTTACCGGTGGTTTGTCAGATACCCTAGCGTTTAGTGTGTCTGGCGGCATCAATAAAAGCGATGGCTATACCGAGTCGGTGGTAGGCCTAGGCAATATAAATGATCGTGATCGCTGGAATTTACGCGCTCAATTGCTATTCCAAGCGACTGACGATGTCACTATTCGCTTCATAGCCGACACCAGTGAGCTTGATGAAGCTTGCTGTACCGTTGCCGATATAGTTAACGGACCCACAACCGCAGCAGTTCGTGCATTAGGCGGTGTGGTTCTTGACACAGCCGATCCATTCGCTTTTGAGTCAGCGCTTAATATAGACCCAAACAACACGGTAGAAGATAGCGGTATCTCAATGCAAATAGACGTTGATTTTGATACCTTTGCGTTAACGTCAATTACCGCTTTGCGCAACAACGATGCTAATTATTTGGTAGATGTTGACTATACCTCCTTAGATATTTTGACCGAAGAGGGCCATACCGAAATTGAGACCTTCACCCAAGAATTGCGCTTAACCTCAACGGGTGATAACGATTTTAGCTGGATGGCAGGTGCATTTTTCTTCAGTGAAGAAGTAGACACCGGTGACTCTTTAATTTACGGCAATGGCGCCAGGCCATTTTTTAATGTCTTAGGGTTGCAACCTTTATTTGAGACAGCCGAAAGCTTATTTAATCAAGCCCCCGGCACATTCTTTCAGGAAGGTTTAGCAGTTAATTCTGAATTTTTACAGCAAAACGACGCCTTTTCACTGTTCGTCAATTTAGACTATAAGCTTACCCAAGATGTAACCGCAACATTTGGCGCAAGCTACACCGACGATCAAAAAGAAGTGTCGTTGATAACTAACAATGTTGAAGTGTTGTCAAGCATTGACTTAGTAAATGACTTAACGGTATTTGGCATACCCTTAGGCTCCGTTCCAGGTATACCGGGGATTTTTATACCGACCTTGCAAACAGTGCAGTTTTTGCCACAGCAACTCGATTTCCCCAATGCGATCGAAGACGGTAAAAGCGATGACAGTCAAACTACTTACAGCATACGTTTAGCCTATGAGTTAAACCGAAACTTCAACTTCTTTGCTACCGCCGCGACGGGCTTTAAAGCCACCTCGTGGAACCTATCGCGCGATACTCGCCCCTTCCCGGCAGACCAAGGTGACTTGAGCACAGCCGGCCTGTTGCAGAAAAATCAGAGCTATGGCACGCGTTTTGCGGGTCCAGAAGAGTCAGAAGTGTTCGAAATTGGCATGAAATCACGCTTTAAACTAGGCGCGTTTAACATTACCTTGTTCGACCAAACAATAGAAGGCTTTCAGTCTAGCACCTTTGTGGGCACCGGCTTTGTATTAGCCAATGCGGGTCAGCAGTCTACAACAGGTCTCGAATTTGACTCGGTGTACAGACCCTTTGACGGCATAAGCTTGCTCTTTGGCGGTATTATACTTGATCCTATCTATGACTCGTTTGTGGGCGCTTCTGGTGTAGACGAAAACGACCGCGCCATCGTTGTAGATTTAACAGGTAAAATGCCCGCGGGGATTCATGAGCGAAGCTTCACACTTGGTATCAAATACGAATTTGATTTCGCCAACGGTGCCTTTGGCTATGTTCGTACCGACTATATATATGAAAGTGAAGCCCGATTAGTGGATAACGTTCCCGAAAGGATTACGCGCGAAGTCAGTACCTTTAACGCAAGCGCGGGCCTAACCTTTGAAAATGGTATTTCGCTGCAGGCTTGGGTGCGTAATTTGAATAACGATGAATATTTCGTATCGGGATTCCCACCGCCCATTCAAACCGGTAGCTTCAATGGCTACCCTAATCAACCTAGAACCTTTGGTGCGTCTATTTCATATTCATTCTAAAACTAGGTACAGCACTTAAAAAAGGCAGCTCAATAAAGAGCTGCCTTTTTTCATATATCAATAATAAACTCCTCAATTGGGCCGCATTTTGCCGCGCACTTAGGTGTCTAAGTTTGTTCGCTAATGATAACGTTACGTGTCTAAATGCGGAATTAGGAGCATGACAAGCATAGTGTTTGATACACAGGCGATAAATAAACAAAGACAAAACTTAGCTGACTTTGACGAAATTTGGGTGTTCGGCTACGGTTCGCTTATTTACAAGGTCGATTTTAAGTTTATTGAGTGCGAAAACGCGCATATTAGTGGCTTTGAGCGCCGTTTTTGGCAGGGGAGTCACGACCATCGAGGCACCGTAGCACATCCTGGCAGAGTGCTTACACTTTCATCCATAGAAAATACCAGATGCTTTGGCAAAGCATTTAAGGTTAACCCAAGCGTGTTTGATCATTTAGATCACAGGGAGAAAAATGGCTACTTACGTCATAAGGTAACCATTAGCTTGGCTGACACGCGCACTGTGCAAGGCTTAGTGTATATTGCAAGTCCTGATAATGAAGCATATTTAGGCGAAGCAAGCACGCAAGACATTGCTAAGCAAATCTTTGATTCATCGGGGCCTAGCGGGCCTAATCGCGATTACGTTTACATGCTCGCCGATGCGCTAAGGCATTACGATGAAATAGACCAACATGTATTTCAAATAGAGCATGCGCTTAATCAGCTTTCAAAGCCACTTTAAGAGATAGTAAAGCGCTAGGTGTTTGAAACAGGTTTCAACGAATCTGATCCCTTGGTTTCAAATTTAGCAGTCCTTAGCAATAGCAAATTGCCGGATCAAAACGTAATATAGACTCCCACAAACAGGAAAGGAACATTCATGAGCAAGCTGTTTATTGGCGTGAAACGTATCATTGCCGTAGATTCAAGTGAATTTGCCTACGCCGAGCTCGACGTAGACGCTCACTGTATGCTGGTTGCAGAGGGAAATGTGGGTAAATCTAGCTTAATTAACGCTATTAGGCTGTTCTTTTTGCCAGAGTGTTCTATGGCTAAGCAAGCCATTAACTTTGGTTTTTGCGACAGCAACGGTGATACTTACGCGTCTGAAACAACTTTTAATCACTACTTTCCCAGTAAGTTTAGCTTTCTTATATTAGAGTATGAAAAACGCGTATACGACGGCCCGCACTGCTGCCAAATTTTAAGCGCTGCCAACAATGGCCGCTTAAAGTTTGAACGTATGTTCACCCAACTCCCTTTTGACAAACTGCGCCATTTGTTTTGGCAGCAAGGTAATGACCCCGACGGTATTGGTGAGCGCGTGAGCAATTTAAGCAAGCAGCGAGTATACGATTATATTCAAACCCATGACAATACCTGCGTACTGGCTAAAGAGCCCTCAAAAGTGGCGGCTTTGCTATATGAAAGCGATTTACAGTCGACCCGCTACACCCTATTTCCACTGAAGAACCAAGAGCCACAAACGATTAACTCACTGCGCGCGCTAATAAAGCTTTTGTTTGTTGCCTCAAGTAAGAATAGAAGGCCTTTTACCGATGCTATTGCGAATATTATTGAAGGCAGTAAAAAAAGTACCCAAGACCATTTGCGCTTTAGTATTTCTGAGTTTAAAGAACAGCACGAAAACTTAAAAGCGCAAGAACTGCAGCTAACCGCGGTTGTGAATCAAACATCACTTTACGATAAGCTACTAAAGCACAAAGCCAGTTTTGAAGAATACTTGACCGCGCTTGAACAAGTGAAACCGTCTATTGCATGGCTTAACGCCAGTAGCGCAAACTTAAGTATAGAGCTACAAGAGCTCGCTAGCAAAAATACCCTTGCCAAAGACAAACACGATAAACAGCAGCGGGTGCTGTCTGAGCTTAAAGAGAAAACCGCGCTAGAAAAACGCGCCTTAAAAGAAAAAGAAAAGGAACAAAAGCAGCATCAGGAGACACTGGATAGCTTTCGCCGCCTGCAAACCGAATATTCAGGGCAAACAAGTGAAGTCATACAGGCGTTCCTGCAAGACGATTTAGACGAAAAAGAAACGCAGCTAGGGGTGCAAACAGGTAATATTAGCCGCGCCGAAGCTCTGTCGAAACTCGAAGTTAAATTAGATATTCTCAAAAGCGAGCAGGCAAATTTTCAGCACGCTATTAACAATAAGCAGTTTGACTTAGAACAACAGATACCAAAAAAGCAGCTAGACTGGCTGCACAGCGTTAACCCATCGCTTGCTAATGCTAACGCAGGCCAAGCGCTTTCACAATCTCAGCAAGAAGCACTGCTAGGTTTTGCAGCACTGTTTGATACACAGGCAAGTCACTATCAGTTTTTCGACACGAAACTGCAGTTTAGGCCTTACAGCAAGACTAATCATAAAGCCCTACTTGAAAAAAACCTGCAGGAAATTCAAGCTTTAGAAAAGCAGAAGAACAACATTGACTCGCAGCAAGGCAATGCTTTGCACGCACAGCAATCCTTAAAACAGCTTCAGCGTGATATTGCACTGGCCCAAAACGATATTCAGGTCTTGGAAAACGTGCACTACGCCAGCAAGCGCAGCGACATTTTGTTAGGCGAAATAGACACTGCGCAAATCAATATAACAGCCTTTGACAAGACTACAGATAGCACGCAGCGCACATTAATAGATGCGACCACTCGCCAATTTAAAACGAAAAGCGACTATGACGACTGCCAACAGGGTATCACCCAAAACAAGCACTACTCACAGCAATTAACCCGCTTTACTAATCTTCACAGCAAATGGCTTAACATGCTTGATGACAACATAGAATTTGCTGGCTATTTAAACGACGACCATATTCAAATGTTCTCGCAATGCGCTCGTAATTTAGAGCAGCTACAATTTGACCTTATAAGTGGACTGCGCGATTTTATCGATCGCAAAATTATATCAGACAAACACGGCATAAAAGACGACACCCCGTTTTGGCCTGAAATAGTCGCCTGCTTTGACGATATTGGCGAAGTGTACGCCAATATCGACACCCAGCGAGAATTGCTAGGCAAGCAAATAGAAGAGCACAACCAAACCATCGGCAATAAAAAAGAAATTATTGTGCAAAACTACCGTGTGATTAAATCTTTTGAAAAAGATATTAATCAGGCCTTTGGCGGACTGAGCATTAACAATGTGGCGTCGGTAGAATTTGAAGTCGGTATAAACAAACAGTTTGAAACCTTGGTAAACGAGTTTGCTGAAACCAATTTATACAGCAGGCAAATGCAGTCTGATGATTTTTACGTGCGCTTAGTGGCCTTCGCCGAGCGCTTTTTCGATCAAGACGACAACTTTACCTTAACCATGAGCCAGGTAATAGAATCGTTCGAACCACGCGTTCAGATAAGCGGTAAAGCCGGTAAAGAAGATAAAAAGCAAAGCAATTCAACCAACGCCTTAATCAAAATTAAGCTAGTACAACTGCTACTTAAACGCCTAATTGACCATAACTGCGAAACCTCATTCCCCATTGTACACGATGAAATAGCCAATATAGACATAGGCCAGTTTGATTGGTGGTTGGCCGATTTAGCGCAAAACGGGTTTAATTTAATGGCCGCAGGCACGCACTCTACCAGCCCTGAATTACAGGCTAAAATAGGCAGAAGGCATGTTATGGACGCGCTGATTACCGCGCTACCTTATCATAACGAACGCCATCGTGTTTATTGGCAGGGCAGCGAGGAGTTTACACATAGCTTTGCAGGTGAAACCAATCAAGCACAAGAAAAGCTGATATAAATATGAAAGTAAGTACTTACAAGGGCAGTGTTGACTACAAGGCATTAGGCACAGTAGAAACGTTGAACGTGCTGCTTGAGCACCGTAAAATAATGTCGCAGTGCATTAGAGAGATGGACGCTGCCGCCATTAATTATATTCCCGAGTACGCTATCTTCACACGGGTCAAAAAATACACCGAAGATGTTAAGTCAGATACCCGAAAGCGCATAAACATCGCTTTTTCAACGAGTAATTTGCTGCAGGCACATATTGTGATGGACGTTGACAATAGCCAAGGCGAGAATAGGTTATATTTTCAAGATTCCGTACTTGCAGTAGTGAGACTGTGCGACGTCTCTCTATTTAAGAAACTCACTGATATACAGCTTAAAACCCATCTTCAAATACTTAATAAAGCACATCTGGGCATAGTAAGCGGTCACTATAATTTTGTAGACGACGATGATGATTTTGCTGAGTTCATTGATAACTTGTTTTTGCACATAGGCAGGTTGCTCAGCGATGTGCGTCAAAATATCGTTAAAATGCAGTCACTCAGTAAAGACTTAGAGGCCTTAACGTCCTCTAGTGCAAAAAGTAGCCTAACAAGCGCACAGTATGTAGAAGCTAAACAGCAGTGGCTGCAGCAAATAGTGAAGCTTTATGAGCGCCACATTATGCCGCTGCTGGTATTCCTAAATCCTGATACCACTTATCAAGACTTTGAAGGCCTGCATGGCGTTGTTTCAAAAATTCATGATGCTTTGCTTGCGCACAACAAAACTCAGATAGCGAATAATATTCAAAGCTATGCCTTGAGTTTTTTAAACTACTATCAGCCTATTGAGGCCACCGCCAGTACCATAAACCGCTTTATTCATAAGGAGCGTGATAGCATAAAGCGCTTTAACGCTATTGAGCATTTTTATCAGAATAAGCTAGTGCCAGAACTGCAAAGCACCCTAAGCGACAATTTAAACAAGCGTAGAATAGGCAGCGCAGCGATTATCTTACCTTCCTTTTCACCTAATATACTGGCGTTTGTGCGGCCCATTGGCTATGGTTTTAACGATTCCCCCGCTTACTTTAAAAATTTATTTAACGAACTTCAAGGGCGCACGCTAGATGTGTCCCATTTTAATGAGTTGTTAGGGGTTTTAGGAAAAGCGAGTACTAACCAACGTGCATTGCAGAGAATGCAAAGGCATAAGCGCCTGGTAGATGTATTAGAAAAGGTAACGCTGCGCGACACAGACGACTTAGTGAATATGCTGCACATGCGCCTGCAAGACAAGTTTAACGATTATCATTTGTATGACTTAATCTCAAGCATAGGTTTTATAAAAGGCAGTAGGCGCGGTTTCACAATAAAGCATACCAATTTATTTGGCTGGGTTAGCCATAACACTATAAAAGACACCTCTCAAATGCACGAAAACTATCGCTATCGTAAAGTTCGCTGTATTGCCAATCAATCACCGCTAAAGGCGCAAGACCCACATGACTGACAGCAACCAACATAATGACAGTGCTAACGCGACAAACAAGCCCGCTAGTCACGTGAATACAGCACACGGCGCCATGGATGAACTCAACCACAACATTAGCGCACGCATCTACCAGCGTTTTACCCAAGGTAGAGTTATCACCAAATTAAGCTATAACAAGTTGAAATCACAGCATGTTG
This sequence comes from Glaciecola punicea, assembly GCF_001756615.1. NCBI lineage: Bacteria > Pseudomonadati > Pseudomonadota > Gammaproteobacteria > Alteromonadales > Alteromonadaceae > Glaciecola > Glaciecola punicea. Next base: position 52,121 of record NZ_LZXY01000010.1, on the reverse strand, counting down.
AAGACAAAGACTACACGTATCTATTCAGATACGTAGACGCCTTCACCCTGCTGTACAAATTGATTGGCAAAGAGCTTGAATATAACGCGAAGGGTGAATTTTTTTACATCAACAACTTTGCTGACAGCGAAATTGACGAAGCCGATGAACACGCGCTAAGAACCCAATCCATATTGCTTATTTTAGGGCGTTACTTTGAAATGAGTGGCCGCAACATCGATAGCTTAAGCCTCGATTCATTAGGCTTCAATAACAAAGACATTGAAGCCCTTGGTGAAAGCGACGAATACAAAAGCATTTGCAGAGCCTTAAAATTCGCCAATTGGCAAAAAGCCATAGAGTATTTGGTCAACCGCGGTTTTGCCTTTGATACCAGCAGCAATCATTACTTTTTATCATCCGCGGGCAAAACGTTCTTAGACGCGGTCATTCAGGCGCACGAAAACCTGTAGCACTGCCCTTTATCTGTAAACAGGCTAAGCGCAAAAAAGGACAAAAAACACATGAAGTTTATTCATACCTCCGACTGGCACATAGGCCGTCAATTTCACAATGTGTCTTTACTTGAAGACCAGCGCCATGTGCTAAACCAGTTGCTAGATTACATCAAAACAGAAAAAGTAGACGCGGTGATCATAGCGGGCGATATTTACGACCGCTCTATACCGCCAGCAAGTGCCGTTGATTTACTTGACCAAGTGCTCACCGCAATAACCATGGATTTGGGCGTCCCCGTCATTCTTATTCCGGGTAACCACGACAGTGCCCAGCGCGTGCGCTTTGGCTCCAGGCAGCTAAAAAAATCAGGCTTACATATAATGGGGGATTTATCGGCAATTACAGAGCCTGTAGTAATTGCGTCGTCAACCGGTGACGTTGCTTTTTACGGTATTCCTTATACCGATCCTGAAACGGTGCGTAACGTGTGGAGCGAAGATGTAAAAAGCTTTGACGAAGCGCACACTTTTTTAGTCAATAAAATTAGCAAGGCCACCCTAGCTAATCAAGCAAATGTGTTAATTAGCCACTGTTTTATAGACGGCGCGCAAACATCAGACTCAGAAAGGCCCCTTTCTATTGGCGGCTCTGACCGAGTAAGTTATCAACCCTGTGAAGATTTTAACTATGTAGCGCTTGGCCACCTGCATGCGCCGCAGCAAAAAGGCGCCCCGCATATTCGATATTCAGGCTCTATTTTAAAATATAGCTTTTCTGAACAGCATCAGAAAAAAGGCATAACCTTAGTCGAACTAGACAAAGACGGCAGAGCCTCATTTACCCACCTGCCATTAGCGCCGCTGCGAAATATGCGCGTTATTGAAGGGGAATTTGCCACTATTATTGAACAAGGTAAATTAGACCCTCACAAGCAAGATTATGTGCTGATAAGAATGACCGATCGCCATGCCATACTAGAGCCCATGGCAAAGCTGCGTGAGGTATATCCAAATGTGCTGATGCTAGAAAAACCCGGCATGTTAATAACAGGCGATCAGGCAATGAACCGCGAAAAGCTCAAGCGAGGCGAACTAGAGATGTTTAGCGATTTTTTTGAACAGGTGTCAGGCCAAGCAATGAGCACAGATCAACAAAAGGCGGTAAAAGAAACCATCGTTTCGCTTATCAAACAGGAACAGCAAGCATGACGCCGCTTAAACTACGCCTGCAAGCCTTTGGACCGTTTGCTGGCAAAGAAGAGATTGATTTTACCGCTTTAGGCAGCAACCCGCTGTTCTTGATCAACGGCCCCACCGGCGCTGGTAAAAGCGCCATCTTAGACGCTATCTGCTTTGCCTTATATGGACAAACCGCAGGAGCAGATCGCGATCCCCAGCAAATGCGCTGCGATCACGCCAGTGAAGAGGTATTATGTGAAGTTAGTCTAGAATTTATGTTGGGCAATAAACGCTATGCTATTTGGCGATCTCCTATACAAGAACGCCCAAGAACCAGAGGTGAAGGCGTCACCATCAAAAGAGCTGAAGCTAAGCTTTGGTACTTAGACGGCTCTGATGAAGGCGTTTTATGGGTATCGAAAAGCGTTAACGACGCTACCAACCACATTAATACATTATTAGGCATTGGGGTTGAACAGTTCAGACAGGTCATGATATTGCCGCAGGATAAATTTCGTGAACTGTTAATGGCCGACTCAAAAGACCGAGAGAGCATTTTTAGCCAACTGTTCGAAACCCATATCTATAAGCAAATTGAAAACAAGCTCAAGGAACAAGCTTCAGGCATAAAACAGGCGGTCGAGCTTCATCAAAGCAAAGTGCGCGGCATATTAGAAGGTGCAAATCTAGACTGTCGTGAGCAGCTTAACATCGAAATTGAGAGCTTAATCCCTGCGCTTTTTCAGGCCAAATCTGAAAAAGATCAAGCGCATGGCGAAGTGCAAAAACAGCAAAGTGAAATAGATAAAGCCAAAACGATAAATCGGCAGTTTGATGAGTTAGACGCGAAGCGCACTGACTTGTCTTTAATAAATAAGCAAAATAATGATATTGAAGTAAAGAAAGCACTATTAAGCCAAGCACTTAGTGCACAAAAAATTTACCATTTATATACAAATAATGTGGAATGCCAGGCCGCCTATGTGAGTGCGAGTAAATATCATGAGCAAGCAAAATTAGCGGTTTCAAATGCGCGTTCTCAGCATAGACAAGCGTTAAGCAGGGTAGAAACAGCCAAATTAAATGCCGGTGCTCTAGATGATTTTAAAACGCAACAAATTGAATTAAAACGCTTTTCTCATCAGCTCACGAAACTTAGCGACAATAAAGAACGCGTAACAGGGGCAACAGCTAAGGTCGCAAGTAGCAGCCAAGCGCTTGAACAAAAAAAATGCAGCTTAGGTGCATTAGCCAGCGAGCTTCTCAAAAAAGAAGCACTCGTTATTTCACACACTCACACACTTGAACAAGTGACGCCGCTGCAGCAAGCTTTAGATAAACTCGCTCAAAAACATAACGAGCGCAGTATGCTAGATGCTATTTCAGCGGATATAGCAAAGTGCCTCAAACAGCAGCGCATTGACCAAGCTCAACTTGACAATCTCGCACAAGTATTTGAGAAGGCCTGCACTATTGCTACCCAAACAGAAATTGCTTGGCACATGGGCCAAGCCAGCTTATTGGCAAAAGAATTAAGCCATGACAAGCCCTGCCCGGTATGCGGCAGTAAAAATCACCCAAACCCAGCCCATGAAGACGACAGCAACATGTTGGTTTCTAAAGAACAAGTAGGCGAAGATCGTCAACGAGAAACTGTTTCTAGAGAGAATATGCAAGAGGCGAAAGACACGCTTGCTACCATAAGTAACAAGCTAGAAACGCAACAAAACAGATTTGCAGAACATTCACAGCAATTAGGCCAGTATGCACAAATGTCGCTTGCACAGCTTGAGCAGCAGCAAGCAGATATAAGCCGGAAGCTGGCGTCATTAACGAATCTGCAGCTGACAAAATCCAAGTTGAACAAACGCATAATACAAATTAAAGCGCAGCAGGCAAGCAGCACAGACGATCTGTTAGTGCTAGAAGCAAAAGCAAGTAACGACAACAATGCGATGATTGTGGCGCAAACAAGCGCGAATGAACTAGCCGCGCAAATTCCCAAGGAGCATCATGACGCCTGGCAGCTTTCACAAAGTTTACAACAGTTAAGCGCTACTATTGAGCAGCTCACAGTGCTGCTACGTGAAGCACAAACTGACCTGGCTAAGAAACAGTCAAGCTTTGATCAGGCAAGTGCCACCCAAAAGACACTGCTCAATGGGCTACATGGGCAAGAAATAAGAAGCAGCAAAGTAGCCAGTGATTGGCAGCAGGCATTGTTTAACAGCGAATTTAGCGATACCAAGCATTTTATGCAAGCGCAAGCGGATGAAAGCCAGCAGCACGCCTTAAAGCAAGCCATTGCTAGCTACCAAACTGAACTAGACAGCTTAAACGCGATTGTAAAGCAACTTTGGCAAAGACTCAGTAATAAACAACGAAGCGATGTGAGCAGTATTGAGCAAGGGTTAAACGCAAATACTAAAATATCTGCAGAAAAAGACAAAATATGGCGCGACTTAGAGGCTCGCTATATTAGCTTAGTCAATGTGAGTGACAAGCTGGTAAAAGCAGAGACCCAAAACGAAACGCTTAACCAACAATATTCGGTAATAGGCACCTTAAGCGAAGTTGCAAATGGCAACACAGGCAATAAAGTTAGTTTACAGCGATTTGTGCTTAGCGTACTTCTTGACGATGTGCTTATACAAGCATCACAGCGTTTACATATTATGAGCAAAGGGCGATATCAGCTTATTCGCAAAGAAGACCGTGCAAAAGGCAATAAAGCGTCTGGGCTAGAGCTTGAGGTGCATGATGGTAACACAGGCAAGCCACGTTCGGTGGCCACACTTTCGGGCGGAGAGTCATTTATGGCGGCACTGTCGTTAGCTTTAGGCTTGTCGGATGTAGTGCAGTCTTACGCAGGAGGCATACACCTTGACACACTATTTATTGATGAAGGTTTTGGCAGTCTAGATAGTGACTCCTTAGATGCTGCAATCAGAGTCCTTGTTGATCTTCAAGCCAGCGGGCGCATGATAGGGATAATATCGCATGTAACTGAGTTAAAGGAGCAGATGGCGAAGCGCATAGACGTTCACAGCAGTCGAGTTGGCAGTAGTATTAGCACAATTGCATAGTGGCGCTTAACCATATGTAAATTAAAAAGGTCAGCTTTAACGAAAGTGGCAGTAGCCACTAAGCCTAGCATCACTATCAATTTATTTAATTTCGTATGGTAATATTCTTATGAACATAGATTAATCGGAAAAGAGCATATTGTAATGTTTTCTAATGCTGTGAAAGCTAAAATCGTGCCAAGACTTTTAAACTACTGATCCATCTAAGAATACAGACCCAATTACTTTAAAATTTTAAATCGATTATAAAAAAACCTACACCCTTTCACTTAGAAATACGGTGATACACACTAATTTCGCAAAATCTTACTAAATTAACTGCTTAAAATATGATTGAAATATGCTTGATTATCAAACGTTACGCAAAGGTTACAAAAACGTAATGAAAATGTTTTATTCACTTGCAAACCTGAAAGCATCTGATTCCATTGGCCTGAAGCACTAAGTGTAATTTTTACTTTACATTATCTTCACGTCCTCAGCACCGAAAGAAGTGTACAAACACAACTAGTCACAGTAAAAAGGAGGGGTAAGGAAGTCCGATGTCGGATTACCCTTCAATCCATGTACATTTTAAAACACGTTTCACGAAGGACTACATAGAGAAAATTATGATGATAAAAAACGCTTACAAAAAGACAAAAGGCTTTTCGTTAAGCCAAGTCAGCGTTAAATTAAAATTAATCGTAACAGGATTATTTTTATTAACGTTTGCTGGTTTTGCAAATGCCGCAGCAGGCTTAGCTCAAGATGATTTCGTAGGTATTTCATTTTGGATAATTTCAATGGCTTTAATGGCTTCTACCGTGTTTTTCCTTTGGGAAACACAAGGCGTAACCGCAAAATGGAAAACGTCATTGGTCGTTTCAGCTTTAGTAACATTCATTGCGGCAGTGCATTATTTCTACATGCGCGACGTGTGGGTGGCAACAGGTGAGTCACCAACTGTATTTAGATATATAGACTGGTTATTAACCGTTCCGTTACTAATGATTGAATTTTACTTAATTCTACGCGCTATCGGCGTAGCATCTATTGGTATTTTCTGGCGCTTATTGATAGGTACTTTGGTCATGTTAATTCCAGGGTATTTAGGCGAATCTGGTTACATCAATATTTGGGTAGGTTTCGTAATTGGTATGCTAGGATGGTTCTACATCCTGTATGAAATATTCTACGGCGAAGCAGGCAAAGCAGCTGAAACACAAGCCACTCCGGCAGTTAAGTACGCATACAAAGCTATGTGCTGGATTGTAACCGTTGGTTGGGCTATTTACCCAATTGGTTATGTTGCAGGATACACGGGCGTAGGCAGTTCTGAAGCGCTTAACATTATTTATAACTTTGCAGACTTAGTAAACAAAGTAGCGTTCGGCCTATTAATTTGGTACGCGGCGACTACTGAAAGTCAAGCAGAACCAGTAGCAAGTAAGGCATAAACTAAAGCACTACTTACTATGACACTAGTTTGCGACCTTATTTTGGGGTTGCAAACTCTATTTCTTAGGTTAGAGTGACAATAATGATACAAACTAATTCGCACCCTATACCGCAGTTACCTCTCTTACTCAATCAATGTGAAGAGGAAATGGTTTTTAGACTGCAACATAGCGCACCTAGCTTATTTCACTTAAACAGCGGTGGGAACAGGTCACGGGCAAAACTGTGTATTGATGCAGGCATTGCTTTAGAATTACCCATTAAGGCCATTATTGCTTTGGCCTGCAGTATTGAATTATTACATAACGCATCTTTAGTCCATGACGACTTACAGGACTGCGAAACTACTCGCAGAGGCCGACAGTCGGTGTGGAAAAAATACGGTAAGTCACATGCCATATGCACCGGTGACACAATGATATCGGCTGCCTATGGTACTCTTGCCGATATAGGCGCGCATCCCGCGCTATCATCGCTTCTACTACATATAAATGAAGCTGTTTCCATCACAATTCAAGGCCAATCGCGTGATATCGACGCAAGTAGCGACATAAGCGAGCAGCAGTATGAAGAAATCGCTGCAATGAAATCTGGCCCATTAATTCAATTAACGCTGGGTCTCCCTCTACTTATGTCAGGCCACGAACATCATGTGAATACGGCAAATAAAGCATTACATAAATTTGCGATTGCTTATCAAATTGTAGATGACCTGAACGATTGGCAGCAGGATTTGCAGCATAAGCATCTAAATTTAATAAATTTATTGGCAACGAAGTGTAGCGTCGCAGAAGCCATTAGCTTTGCGCGCAAGCGCGCACAATATCTGCTCATGCAGTGTGAGAGAGAACTTAAATTACTTCCTGCTAACTGTGCCAATTCGGTAATCAAAGCCTCACAAAAACTGTTAGTAAAAGCGAACGAAGGCACCTATGAGTAATAACGCTATTGTAATTGGCGGCGGTTTTGGGGGAATAGCGTCGGCCCTTAGACTGCGAGCCAAAGGCTACGAAGTTGTGTTAATTGACCAAAGAGAAAGACTTGGTGGCCGTGCTCAGCAATTTAACAAGGACGGGTTTATTTTTGACGCAGGACCAACCGTCGTTACCGCTCCTTTTCTGTTGGAAGAATTATTTTCACTGTTCGACAAAAAATTAGAAGACTACTTTGAGCTTGTCCCAGTAGAACCTTGGTATCGTTTCGTTTACCCCGATGGCAGTCACTTTGACTATGGCGGCACAATTGAAGAAACGCTGGCACGAATAGACGATATTGAACCCGAAGACAAGGCTGGCTACTTGGGTCTTTTGGCGCAGTCTGAGGCCATATTTGACGTTGGATTCACACAGCTTTCCGATAAACCCTTTCATAAAATTTCAACCATGCTCTCGCAAGTACCTGCGCTTATTAAGTTAAAATGTCATCGTACTGTGTATCAAATGGTAAGTGCTTATTTAAAGAGCGACAAGTTACGCCAAGCATTTTCGATACAGCCTTTGCTAGTCGGTGGTAATCCTTTTGCCACTACCAGCATTTATAGCTTAATTCATTTTTTAGAGCGCAAATGGGGCGTTCATTTCGCGATGGGCGGTACAGGCGCCATTATAAACGGCTTAGAAAAGCTGATGCTAGAACAAGGCATTGAAATAAAGCTCAATACTAGCGTAGACGACATAAGTATAGTCAATAATGTGGTCACTGGCGTTAATACAAATAATGGGACTTTTTTGTGCGATAAGTTGGTCTCAAATATAGATCCTAAGTTTCTATATCGTAATCTCATTCCTAAACAAAATCAGAGCATGAGCGCGCGCATAAAAACAAAACATGCAAAACTGTCTATGGGTTTATATGTCCTGCATTTTGGTACCACTAAGCAATATACCGATGTGGTACACCACACTATATGGCTTGGTAAACGGTATGAGGATTTATTAATCGATATTTTTGATAAGAAAGTGCTGGCCGATGATTTTTCTTTATATTTGCATCGTCCAACTGCGACAGATCCCAACATGGCTCCGCAAGGCTGTGATTCATTTTATGTACTAGCGCCGGTTCCTAATAATCTGTCTGGTATTAACTGGTCTGAAAAGCAGGATGAGTACGGTGATAAGATAATTGAGGCCTTAGAACGCAGTATAATGCCCGACTTATCTAAGCATATTGTGCATAGATTTGCAAAAACACCAGCTGATTTTGAGCAAGATTTCAGCAGCGTCGAAGGCAGTGGCTTCTCAATTGCGCCTTCATTTCAGCAGTCTGCTTGGTTTAGATTTCATAACAAAGCGGAAGGGCCAGAAAACTTATATTTATGTGGTGCCGGTACTCATCCGGGTGCTGGATTACCAGGTGTGTTATGTTCAGCAAAGGTGGTTGACAGACTCATTCCCGCTACAGGTATATAAACAATGGTAGATGATCCTACTGCGCTGCTAAAAAAGCATGGCAGGTCATTTAATTTTGCGCGGCTGTTTTTAGGAGCTGAAACAGGTATTGCAGCGGCGCGTTTATATCGATTTTGCCGCATTATCGATGACATAGCCGACGAAAACGAAGATAAAATAGAAGCTGAAATTCAGCTTGCAGAAATTAGAAGTTCAATAATACAAAATGAAAAAGACCACCCGTTAATTGGCGATTTTTTATTATTGTGCGAAGAACACAGTATAGATAGACAAAACGGCATCATACTCATTGAAGGCGTTAGCGAAGATTTTAGTCTGCAAGCCTTAGTAAATGAGCAAGAAGTAGTCCAATATGCCTACAAAGTCGCTGGTGTAGTGGGTTTAATGATGGCACCTATACTAGGCGCAGATCAGCAAGGCCAAAAGTTTGCGATCGATTTAGGCATAGGTATGCAGCTCACCAACATAGCAAGAGATGTTATGGAAGATGCACGCATGAATCGCCGCTATATTCCTGGCATTTGGGTGAATTCAATTACGGCCAAGCAAATTGCCGCGAATCAAGCCCAAGATCAAAAAAATATTCAAGACGCAATAGTACAACTCTTACACTTGGCCCAAGAATATTATCAAAGTGGTTTAGCCGGACTTTACTATTTACCTAAACGTAATCAAAGAGCGATTGCCGTTGCAGCGTACGTGTATAGAGAAATTGGTAAAAAGCTACTCCGGCAAAACTGTCGATACTGGAATGGCCGGGTAATTGTATCAACACCTAGAAAAGTAACTCTCGCTTGCCAAGCATTATGGGACTTAAGTGCGCGTAACATTGCTGACGGTCATATTAAGCATTCCCAAGAACTGCACAAACATCTTACAACCATCCCCCTTGCAAAGGCTAAAGCTTCGAAGCTGGCAATTAGCACATGAAAACTGCACTCGTCAGCCAACAGACAAGTGACTTAATTATCATTGGCGCAGGCGCTGCGGGGCTATCCTTATTACTTGCCCTTGACGATATAAATTACCCTCACTCAGTAACCGTGCTGGAGCGCAACAGCGGCCCTCTAAATGATCGCATTTGGAGTTTTTGGAGCACTGATACGCAAAACATCTCATTGGGTTTACTGAATGTTCCACGTTATATCGCATCAATTATCTCCCACAGATGGTCACATTGGAGCTTGTCAACGAGCCAAAGTAATTATGTGATGCGCAGCGATGTTTATCGCTATTGCTGCGTTAGATCTGATGACTTAAGCCGCCTTGCGCAAAAGAGAATAGATCAAAACCCACGTTTCAGGATAATCTATAACAGTGACGTAACATTAGTACGTACACAAGACAATATTTGTACATTGACAAGCAATGGCTTTGCAATAAACGCTCGCAAAGTTCTTGATACCCGACCACCGCCGATAGATAAAAATCATACCGGTTTACTGCAGTGTTTTTACGGCGAAGAAATTACGCTCAGCGAGGATTTTTTTGAGCCGTCTTGTGTGCAGCTCATGCATCAGCTAAAAAGCGCTGCACTAGGGATTGAGTTTGTGTATGTTTTACCCTTTAATACTAAGCAAGCGCTAATCGAATTTACCTGCTTTAGTTTGCATGCTATTAGCAAAGATACCTTAAAGTTACGCTTGCATGGGGCTATAAAAGAGTTGCTTAAACAACGTAAATATACGGTAGAACGTTCAGAAAATGCGGTGTTACCTATGTATTTATTAAACCAGAACCATCATAAAAAGAACGAAAATATTTGCTATGGCGGCATAGCGGGCGGTGCTATGCGAGCATCCACCGGCTACAGCTTTCTCAACTCTCAGGGCTGGGCGACACAGTGCGCAAGGGAACTTATGGGCTTTAATAGGTTCTCCCCAACCGCCCCCATCAAACGAGTCTATTGTGTAGTGGACATGATCATGCTAAAAGTCCTGCGTGACAACATGTCTATTGGGGTAAGCATATTCGAACTTATGTTCAAAAAAGTAAAGCCAGCAAGGTTTGTGCGCTTTATGACTCAGCAGGCTACCATTGTAGATTTCATCAGTGTCATTTGGGCAATGCCTAAAAAACCTTTCTTGATAGCTGCTTGTAAGTTATTAATTAACAAAAAATAATAGTGCAAAAGCGCTAGCATCAATTCCAAAGAGCCAAAGGCATTTAAACCAGTGACAAAACTACGCTACACTCAAATTTACATTGGCACCTTGCTAATATTTGCGCTGTTAGTGGCAGCAAATTTTTCGCTCCCAGAGCAGTATTTAATTATTGGCTTAGCCGCAGCGGTAACTATATTAGGCCTACCACATGGCGCTTTAGACTTTGCCGTTGCAAAGTCGTTGAATTTGGTGCATAGCGTAAAGTCTGGCATCTTTTTTATTAGCGCATACACCACTATTGCCGTCCTTTCGATTTTATTCTGGCTCGGCTTTCCCGCAAGCGCATTAGTACTATTTCTATGTGTATCTATTTTTCACTTTTCGGCAGACTGGCGCACTTCAATGCCAAAGTACGCCGGTATGTGCTTAGCGGCTATTGTAATTTGCGGGCCTGCTGTTATTTATTCAGATGTTGTCACGAGCTTGTTTACTGCACTACTACTTAGTGTTGACGCAGCAAACCTTGTCATGCAGGGCATGCGCTTATTATTCTTTGCTACACTGGCCGTGTTCTTATATTTTTTAGCTAAGCTAGTAATGTCAAGGAAAGCCAAGGGTAAGTGGCGTCTGGCAGAATGGATCTGCCTGATTATGAGTAGCTTAGTACTGACCCCCTTACTGCATTTTTCACTTTATTTTTGTTTGCTTCACTCGCCTAAGCATCTGCATGATGTGAGCGCTAAACTCAATATTGATATAAGTAGGGCGGTTTTACTCAGTATACCATTTGTATTAGCAACCATGTTTATCGCCTTAGGCGTGTATTATGGGGTATCGCAATATAGGGGTGGGCTTAGTATAAATACAGTCATTTTGCGCTGGGTTTTCATCGGTCTATTTGGGTTAACCATGTCACACATGATACTAATAAGCGTATGGCATCGCCACGAAAAGGCTGCGTAATCAACTAGTCAAAGCTTGGGAATACTTAGTGAACGATCGTCTCTTATATAAGTAAATACCTCTTCAAACCAAGCCGTAAATACCTTGGGATTGTATTTTAGGGTCTTTATAATTTCATGCTCAGTCCACCAACGAACTTCCATGACTTCATCAGGATTTTGCCGCCACTCTATATTATCAACTTCAGCCACCACAATATTGTCAAACTCATGTTCAATCATATTGTTGTCAAGGCTATGGCGATAACAGATTTGTCCAATAATAGACAAACTCAACTTAGCCTTAATACCTAATTCTTCAGCAACCCGCCGCCGAGCAGCATCTTTAACAGTTTCGCGTGGAAGTGGATGGGAGCAACACGTATTTGCCCATAATCCTCCGCTATGATATTTATCAGCGGCTCGTCTTTGAAGAAGATACTCTACATAATCGCCTTGACGACGAATGATCATTAAAGAAAAAGCTAGGTGCAGATCACCACGCAAGTGAGCTTCAATCTTGTCCGCATATCCGGTAGTATTGCCATTGTTATCAACAAGGGTAACAAGGTTTACTGATTCATTTATATTCATATTATAAAAACTCAAAAAACGCTCACAAAGATCACCTCACGCGTTGACATCGTCTTTATTAGACAACAGCGCAAGTATCGCAATGGTCACAGTATTTCATCGCTCCACTTTTTACGGTCAAAATTATTGCCTTATGGCTTTTATGGCGCTGTAGCCACAGGAAATAAACGTAAACCTCACTGCCCAACTAAATTACCTAAATATAGCCAAACACGCAAGTAGGAGTTGTTAAGCATCTGTATGTGTTTATAATCGCGCAAGTTATATACTTCAATTATTCGGAGATTATCGTGAAGGTGAAAGCATTTATAGCAGTTATAGTGGCAAGTTGTTGTTTCATTGCCGTGAGTATTGCACAAGAAGACAACAGCGCGCTGTTGGAAAGAATAAAACCTGTTGGTAAATTACAAATTGCAGGGGCTGCGCCACCTCAAGCCGCAGTTGCAGCAGGACCACGCTCTGGCAAAGATATTTATGCAGGCGCATGTACTGCGTGCCATGCAATAGGCGTGCTTGGCGCACCTAAAACTCAGGTAAGCGCTGAGTGGCAGCCTCGCCTTGACGAAAAAGGCTTTGACCAGGTCTGGAAAAACGCAATTGATGGAATTGGTGCTATGCCGCCCATGGGCGCATGTGGCGACTGCACCGACGACGATATTAAAGCCGCTATTGAATATATGATTGAAGGTATATAAACGTCTAAGGTTTATCCTTCTAGTATTTTCTTCAAAGCCGCTATGCCCTTAGCGGTTTTTTCTTGGCGCACCTCTTCTGAATCTTGCTTTTTTTGCCACTCCCATTCAAGATCATCGGCGGGCAGCTCATACAAAAATCTAGACGGCGTTGGCTCAATACATTCACCGTACTGACGGCGTTCTTTTGCGATGGTAAAGTACAGCTGGCGCTGAGCGCGCGTTATTCCCACGTAAGCGAGCCGGCGTTCTTCGTCAACGTTGTCTTCGTCAATACTGCTTTGGTGCGGTAGCAAACCCTCTTCCATTCCCACCATAAACACATATGGGAACTCTAGGCCTTTGGATGCATGCAAAGTCATTAACTGAACTTGGTCGGCGTCGGCATCGTCTTCCCCGCGTTCCATCATGTCACGTAGGGTTAAGCGCTGAACTACTTCGGGCAAGCTCATGGATGCATTTAATGCATCGCCTTTTAACAAGTCTTGTACCCAGCCAAATAAGGTTGACACATTCTTCATAGCAATTTCAGCCGCTTTGGGGCTGGCCGATAGCGCGTACAAATATTCTTCATACTGCAAGGCCTTTATAAAGTCGCGCAGTACGCCTTGGGTGTCGCCTGTGGCGGCATTTTCGCTGGTGGTGGCAATGAGCTTGGCAAAATGCTGTACGCTTTGGCCTGCTTTGTCGCCTAACACAGCATTAATTTGAGGATGAACCATAGCATCAAAAAGACCGCAGCCGTTAAGATTGGCAAACTCGCCTATTTTAGCCAAGGTGACTCGGCCAATGCCTCTGCTTGGCGTATTGATTACGCGCAGTATTGCATTGTCATCGCTTTGATTGGTCAACACGCGCAAATAAGCCATGGTGTCTTTCACTTCAGGGCGTCCAAAAAATGATGTGCCGCCACTAATTTTATAGGGAATACGGTTTTTCATGAGGACTTTTTCAAACACGCGCGACTGATGATTCCCCCTATATAATATGGCATAGTCTTTGTAATGGGTGTTATTCATGAATTTTTGCGCCATTAGCTCGGCAGTAACCTTGTCAGCCTCATGTTCTTCATTTTTAGCCACTAGCACCTTTAGCTTATCGCCTTGACCGAGCTCTGAAAACAGGCGCTTATCAAATAAATGCGGGTTGTTTTGAATAAGAATGTTGGCACTGTGCAGTATACGCTGACTACTTCTGTAGTTTTGCTCAAGCTTGACTAATTTAAGCTGCGGATAATGCTCTTTTAGCAGACTTAAGTTTTTAGGCTGCGCACCACGCCATGAATAAATAGACTGGTCGTCATCGCCTACCACGGTGAACCTAGCGCGCTCACCCACCAACAGTCGTACCAGTTGATACTGGCTGGTATTGGTATCTTGGTATTCGTCGACTAACAAATAGCGAATGGTATTTTGCCATTTCTCTCGAATGGTTTGATGTTGCTGAAGGAGTACCGTAGGTAATAAAATTAGGTCGTCAAAATCAAGCGCATTATACGCGAGCATGTGGCGCGCGTATTCTTGATAATACTTAGCGTGCTCACTCTCTATACCCGTGCTTTTTTCATACATTTGCATCGCGTTTAAGGGCATTATAAGCTCGTTTTTCCAATTCGAAATACTGCGCTGCAGGTGTTTAAGCGCTTCTTTGTCGCCTGCATACTCATCATGCGTTAAATCGTTTAACAGCGCGTAGCTGTCTTTATCGTCAAATAAGGAAAACCCTGCTTTGTAGCCCAAGGTAGTAACATGCTTTTTAATGATATTGAGGCCCATGGTGTGAAAGGTAGACACCTTCAGCCCGCGCGACTCTTTTTTGCCAAGAGTGTGCGACACCCGCTCCTTCATTTCCCGCGCCGCTTTATTAGTAAAGGTAACCGCGGCTATTTGACTAGGCTTGTACTTGCACACGTTCACCAAGTAGGCAATTTTGTGGGTAATTACCCTGGTTTTACCGCTGCCGGCACCAGCAAGTACCAAACATGGTCCGCTAATATATTCTACCGCTGCCTGCTGGGCTGGGTTTAATCGCATGAAAATTTACACTGCTATGAGTTTATTAGACACGAATTATAACAAAACAATGGCAATAGAGACTGTTTTCTTTTAGCTTTGCGTCTACAATAGAGTCAGGTTAAGAATTAAAGGAAGCAAAAATGATTGATCCTAAGAAACTCGAAGAGATTGCTAAGAATATTTCAAACGTTATTCCCTCGGGCATGAAAAGCATGGCGGGCGATGCCGAAGAAAAAGTCAAACAGGTGTTGCAGTCACAGCTAAGCAAACTTGATTTTGTGAGCCGTGAAGAATTTGATGTGCAAAGCCAAGTCCTAATTAGAACGCGTGAAAAGCTGGAAGCTTTAGAAGTTCGCCTTGCTACACTTGAGGCAAATGATGATGGGTCTACCGATTTATAGGCTCTAATTGAAAAGGGGCGCTAGGCCCCTTCTTTTACCCCATTAAATTTCTAACCAGCACTATTTAGCTGGCATTAATTCCATCAAGGCATGAACAGTGCTTACAACACCCACCTTGACTGACTCAGGCTCTACTTTAAAATATGAACTGTGATGCGACGGAATAGGCTCACCACCATTTTGCGCCGCTGCCCACACCTTTGGGTTAGTGCCGCCAATACCCCAGTAAACGCTTTTAATAAGTGGGGTGGTGGTGAAATAGGGAAAGTCTTCGGCGCCCATACCCGTTGCTTCTTGGCTGGTCACAACACTTTCTCCCATATTATCAATCCACACTGATTTTAAACGCATCGCTAGTGCAGTATCGTTTACCGTGGGCGGGGTACTTGAAACAATCGTAACCTCTGGCAACTTATCCTCTGGCATACCGGCGACGCGGCCCATATTCTCAGCAATGCGCTTAACCCCATCAAGCAGTATTTTGCGGGTTTCTAAATTGGTGTTTCTAACCGTTACCTGCAGCACGGCTCTATCAGAAATAATGTTATGTTTGGTGCCACTGTGAAATGAGCCAACCGTAACCACACCCGGCTGGCGAGGGCTAAGCTCACGTGAAACCAAGGTTTGTAATGCCATTACAATTTGGGAACCAAGCACGATAGGATCTTTGCCTGCATGCGGGCTGGCACCATGAGCGCCAACACCATGTATAATAATATCAAGGCTGTCAGAGCCTGCGTAAGGCGCTCCGCCCACTACATTCACTATTCCCGTTGGCCCGGAGGAGCCCACATGAAACGCTAGTGCATAATCGGGTTGTCCAAATGTGTCCCATATGTTGGCATCCATCATTTGCTTAGCGCCTTTAAGACGCTCTTCTGCGGGTTGCCCAATTAGCATTAAGGTACCCGACCATTGATCTTTTGTAGCCGCCATGTAGCGAGCGGTGCCAACAAGGCTAGTAATGTGAACGTCGTGACCACAGGCATGCATTACCGATACTTCTTTGCCCGTTATAGGCGAGATTTGGGTGGCAGTTGAAGCATATTCCAAACCAGACTTTTCCTCTACGGGCAGGCCATCCATATCGGCTCGCATCATCACCAGCGGGCCTTCTCCATTTTTTATAATAGCCACAATGCCAGTTGATGGATTGCCTTCAACGGCCACACCAACACCTTGTGTGACGTCAAAGCCGGCCAGTCTTAACTCTTTCGCTAAGCGTGCTGCGGTTTTGGTTTCTACCAAGGACAATTCTGGGGTTTTATGAAAATGAATAAACAGGTCTTTGAGATAGCTATCGTAATCTTTTTCAACGGCGGTTTTAACGTCGGTGTTCGCGCTGTAAGCTTGCAGACTAAACGCCATTGCAAAACTTAAGCATAGTGCGGAGTTTCTCAGTAACTTTTTCTTCATTTTATATAGCTTTTGTTTATATATTAACTGAATAAAAGAGTAACAGAGAAACCTTCAGAATCAAGCGCTATTTAGATACTGCAAAAATCGTCATACGTCTCTTTGAGTAAGTCCTAATGTGAGTTGTGAAGAAGCCATTGTTTAGCGCGCACAAAGACTATAAGATTAACACATTCGCTGAAGACGACTGTCGCATTGTTGTGAATGAAAAAACCGCTCTTCAAAATAAATATAAGTGTTTACTCATCGCGTTAATAAAAAAACATCGAAGCGAGCACCCTGATTGACCTGCTTGTATCAAAAGCCGATAGGTTTCAGTGATTGTCGCGATGCTCACTATCATGGCCAATGCTGTCAATATTAGCCGGTTAGCGTTAAGCGTGAATTAAGTTCAGCTAGTGTAAAGAGGAAATACAATGGAAGACTTCAAACCTTGGGGCATGGAACTCAAAGTATATTTGATGCTTATGCATTTAAGCCAGTTAGCAGGATTTATTATTCCTTTTGGCGGACTAGTCGTGCCAATTATTATGTGGGCCACTAACAAAGAACATAGCCGAGACATAGATAACCATGGCAAGGTTATTTTTAACTGGATGCTAAGTGCACTCATTTATTTCTTCATCTGTTTTATTCTCACGTTCATCGTTATTGGCGTGTTAGGTTACTTCGCTCTCCTTATTTGTGGTCTTATTTTTATTGTTATGGGCGCAATTAAAGCTAACGGCGGCATTCTATGGCCTTATCCTTTGAGCATTAAATTCTTTAAAATTGAGGCGTAATCGTACTATTTATAGCCTGTATTTGATGGAAGACAAATAAGATGTTTTTTGGCCAAGTATTAAGGGCATTGCCAGTGCTTAGCGTACTCAAGGAGTTTCATGCTGTATAAAGTATTTGCGCTTCTGGTATTCCCCATATTGTTGATACAAGCGAAACAAGTGCGCAAGCGAGCGCTTAGGCTGCCCGAAGCAATAGGTGAGCGTAAAGGTACTGTTTATCGTAAAGATTGTCCCTGCCTTTCCATTCTTATAGTAGGTGACTCAGCGGCAGCGGGGGTGGGTGTTACGCATCAAAAAGACGCCCTGCTGGGTCAACTTATTGCCAATTTAAAAACTCAACGCAGTGTATCGTGGCAGTTAGTGGCTAAGACAGGCGCGCAAACCCAAGATATGATTGACATGATAGCGAGCGCCCACTGCAACCAGCGCATTGATGTTGTCATTACCGGTTTGGGCGTTAATGACGCTACGTCTTTGCAGCGCTCAACACATTGGATAAACGAACAACACAAGCTACATGAATATTGTTTCGAAACCCTGGGCGCCAAGCATATAATTGTGAGTGGCATGCCACCTATGCATGCTTTTGCTTTGCTGCCCCAACCATTAAGATGGGTCATGGGCTGCAGAGCAAAGCAGCTTGACGCACTTCAAAAAAGTAAATTAGCTAAACAAGGGCGCACATCTTACGAAGCTTCATCGCCTAATCTACAGAATAGCGCAATGGCCGAAGACGGTTTTCACCCGGGTATTGATATTTACAAAGAATGGGCGAGTGCCTTGAGTCAGCGTATTTTAACGCTTAAATAGTGTTTTTTACGACGCGCCTCGTTTGCTTATTTCAAGGAACCCCTACCCTTAGTTTCACGTCACCTTGGTTTCAAACGCATGAACGCTCTAAGTTTACATGCCATGGCGGCTTACCAGTAAATCCTTCGCCTGATTAATTTTTGCGGCTAAATAATTGTTGCCTCCTCGATCTGGATGAAGCTTTAGCATTAGTTTACGGTGCGCTGAAATGACCTCTTCCTTCGTCGCGTTTTGGTCAAGGCCAAGTACTGCATAAGCCTCACCTTCAGTCATCTTAGCGCCATCGGTTGCGCCTGCGTTTTGTTCACTGCCTGGTGGATCGTTCTCGGCATTAGCAGCTTCGCGCCAGTCAGCGCCATACTGGCGATCAAGATAGGCAGCCAAAACTTCGATTGAATCCGGATATTGCTTTTCTGCTAAAACATAAAGGGAAGTTAATTCTGACTGACTAAATTCAGATAGATATCTGCCCTTGCTAACAGTATCTAGTAATTCACCATTTAAATTTCCACTTTCGTGATCAAGAGTCATTCTGAGCAAGCTAGTTTCGACCGTAGAATGCTGCGCTGAACCTGAGCTGTGTTTAGCTTTAGCCTTTTGGTAAAGCCCGTTTAAAAACGGAAAATAGCGTAGAAATGGAAATAAGCGCTTAGCAAATACTACTAAACCTGTCCCCAGTGCTGCCAAAAGATAAAGCTTTCCAGTAACCGTTAGCAAGAGCAGTGTCGAGATAAACGCAAGCGCACCCACTTTTGCGCCCACTTTCTTTTTTTGTTTCAGTCTTAAGCCGCGAATATATCCTAGTGTAATATAGCCGATGGTGATAACCGCTACTAAAACAACAAGTCCTATCATAGAGTTTTCACTTATTTAAGGTATCAGTTAAGGCCTAAAGCCTATCACTATACATTTTACGATATTGGTATTTTAGTGAGAATAGTCAAATTGTTGCTCGCTACTCATTGCGACTACTTTAACTGCTGCAATAAGCGTTGCACGCTCGCATCATTGCTCAATAAATTACTTTTCAAAGCAGATTTACCGCCTGTTGCATATACTGCAACCGCGGCTAACAACTGACCTAACTGTTTGGCACTGCCTTGGTCAAATTGACAATGGGCGCCTCCACTCAATGTCGCTAACTGTGAGAAGATACTGCCAACGTTTGAGTCGTTTCCTTCTTGAAAAATAAACACAGGTAAATTGAGTATTCCCAACTGGCCTGCCAAGGCTCCTAGTGAATCTGGGTTTTCTTCAACACAATCACCAACAAATACCAGTGCGTTTACTTTTTTTGTGCGATTTTCACTCAATGCATGTGATAACACTTTGGCAATCTGGGTTTGTCCGGCTAGGCAGCGTACCGACAGCAAGGATTGCTTAATTTCATCGGCGCCGCTTGTCCAAGGAAGCGCCTTAAACTCTCCCATTCCCCGGTAGTAACAAAGCTGAACACTCAGTGCACTCACTTTATCGACTTGTGCAAACATGGCTGCATGTTGCTGACTAGCCATATCCCAGCAGTGCTCACGACTTGCTGTGGCATCCATTGCAAATATCAATCTGCCTTTACTTGCGCTCGTGACCAGCGCAGTATTTTTGACTTTGCCAATGAATGCCTGGATATCGTGAGCACTCGCTTTTTTATCAGGCAGGCTTGAGGTCATATCGTGCTCCGGTTTTATGCTTTTTTATCGAAGTTATCAGCAAATTGATGGTTTACATCTCTGATGCCGTCTTCATCTTCGAAATATCCTACTAATCTATGCGCCGTTCGGCCAGGGATTATGTATAAAATTACAAAGCTGGTAAAAAAAAGATTGGCAAAAAAACGTAAGAGCTTGGTTAAGCGCAAAACGAATCGCTCAGAAAATCCAGACGGCGTATGGTGTTTGCTTAAGGGATCTGCGAAATCTTTTTTCAATGAATATTCATGTGTTTGACTCATGGTAATCACTCCTTTAATAGACGTTTCTAAGCACTTCTATCATTAATATTGAAGCTTACTTCTGGGTATAGTTACGTGTGGAATATGCATTGTGACGATTAGCTCGCGCAACTTGCCCATCACTGTGTCAATATATATTCACAAAACGCCTTCGTTAACAAATTAGAATATAACCGGTCCCTTGCGTGTGACAAAATGCACACTTTTATAAGCAGGGCGAACGATATTATTCCTTTTCCGTTTGGCCGGTAATCCTTCGCTTTGCGTGATTTTGCAAGTGCTGGTTAACAGTCAGCTTTTTCAATAGTAAATAGGCCTTGATTTGCTAATGTTAGCATGGATTTATTAATAGTGGCTGTTACTCACTTATAACATAAGCAAGCGCGATGCTTATTGTAATTGCCATTCCCACCCAGTTATTGTTTAAAAAAGCGGTAAAGCATTTGGGTTCTTCTCGGGATTTGCATAGCGTAAATTGGTATATGAAAAGTGCTGCTGCGCACAATAAGCCCAAATAGCTCATTGCAGGTAAATTAGTAATATAATAAACCCATGCTAATAAGACCAGCGTAATGCATTGTAGCAGTACGATTAAAGTCACATCAAAGCGTCCAAACAAAATAGCGGTCGACTTAATGCCTATTTCTATATCGTCGGCTCTATCTACCATGGCATATTGCGTATCATAGGCCACAATCCAGCATAAATTAGCCGTGTATAACAGCCACATCCAAGCCGGCAGTGCTGCGGTAACCGCCATAAAGGCCATGGGAATAGACCAGCCAAACGCGGCGCCTAAAACAACTTGTGGTAAATGTGTGTAACGCTTCATAAAGGGATAAATACTGGCTAAGAACAGCGCTACCACCGACAGTGCAATTGTTTGAATATTTAAGAATAATACCAGTACAAAAGCGATAATGATGAGCATGGCAAAGAGATGTTTGGCTTCTTTAGTGCTTATATCGCCCGAAGGTAAGGGCCTGTTTTTAGTACGCGTCACCGAGCCGTCTATCTTGCGGTCAGCAAAATCATTAATAACGCAGCCTGCGCTTCGCATAACGATTACGCCCAGCACAAAAATAAGGGTAATGTGCCAAGGCGGCAGGCCTTTCGCTGCAAACAATAAGCCCCAAAGTGTTGGCCATAAAAGTAAGTATGTACCAATAGGTTTGTGAGCACGCATAAGTTGCCAATAATGGTGTTTGTTTACGAACTTAAGTGCAATCATGCGGCTACCAGTAGCAAGGGCTGTCAGGCAAAAAAGCTTCAGCCACCAACAGCTCGTAGTTTTCAATGGTAAATTTTGAGCGTCTTGCCCAAAAGTCTTGAGTAGGGCTAAAAGCCTTATGGTTGAGTGGATGATAAGTAAGTTTACCAATTTCAAATTCACCGCGCACAAATTTATCATCGTTGAAAATGCGACTGCCTAAGGGTTGATTACCTAAATTCGCCCATGTTGAATTGCATAAATTATCAGGTAAAACACTTCTGGCGAACACCCAATCTTGGGGCATAGATTGACGTTTGACAGTACTATTAGTGCCTACTTTACTGGCAGTTTCCAGCGGCACACCCTGCAATAGAACTTCGCGTATTTGCCAAGTATTGTTAGTGTTTTGAGATAAACGATGGCGCTCCGATTCATCCGGGCAGGCCACTTTTTGCCCCAAAAGTTCTACTTTAAAATGACTAGTGAGCGCTTGCAAACGTTCAGTAAGCGAACCTGTATTAAGCAGCCAATCAGCCACCGATGGCCGCAGTTCTGTTACGTCGCGTAGTGATTGCCACTTTACAGGCATAGAATAAGGAAACATTTTTGGCGTAATCAATACTACAGTTTTTGCTAAGTTGTCCGATAGCTTGAGTCTACCACATTGAATTTGTTTTTTACCACGGGTAAACAAAAATGCTGAAGCGATTTCGTGAACTGCGCGACCAGACCGTCTAGCAGCGTTTTATAGAAGTGAATAAAGCAGCCAGCGCTGATATAAGTATACCTTAGCTTGTGGTAGTAAACGCAAAACTAGTGCGCCAAACTTCAAACCCACCATCCATGCTGTACACTTCTTTAAAGCCTTGATGAATCAGGTACTGCGCCGCCTGCTGACTGCTAATGCCGTGGTAGCAACATACCACCACCGGCGTATCAAAATCGTTCTCATTCATAAACTGAGTAATGTTGCCGTTGCTTAAATGAAAAGAATTGGGAATATGGCCAGATTCAAACGACTGATCGTCCCGAATATCAAGCACTTTTATCTCGTTTTTGTCTAACCTAGCCTTGGTGTCCTGCGGCGAAATATGCTGAAACTGTTCCATTAGCGCTCCTAATAAAAACTAACTACGCTGTCCAATCAAGTATTACTTTACCTGATTGGCCAGAATCCATTATCTCAAAACCTGTTTTGAAATCGTCTACCGGCATTGAGTGCGTGATGATAGGGCTTAAGTCTAATCCACTTTGTAACAAACTCACCATTTTATACCATGTTTCAAACATCTCTCGGCCATATACGCCTTTAATCGTTAAGCCCTTAAAAATAACCTGATTCCAATCAATTGCGACACTTGCAGGCGGAATACCGAGCATGGCTATTTTGCCGCCGTGATTCATTTTGGCTAGCATACCGCTAAACGCGCTTGGCACCCCCGACATTTCAAGACCCACATCAAAACCTTCCGTCATGCCGAGTATTTTAATGGTCTCATCTAAATTTTCGTTGTTAATATTTACCGCGCGCGTAACGCCCATCTTTCTGGCTAAGTCTAGACGATATTCGTTTACATCGGTAATGACGACAAAGCGTGCCCCTGCGTGTTTTGCTACCGCAGCGGCCATAATACCAATAGGCCCGGCGCCGGTGATAAGCACGTCTTCTCCGACCAAATCGAAAGAGAGGGCGGTGTGCACTGCATTGCCAAAGGGATCAAAAATAGCCGCCATATCATCGCTAATATTCGCGGGAATTTTAAAAGCATTAAAAGCGGGAATAACCAAATATTCAGCAAAAGAGCCTTGGCGGTTAACGCCTACACCAATAGCATTGCGGCATAAGTGTACGCGCCCTGCCCGGCAGTTACGGCAATGTCCACAGGTTATATGACCTTCACCGGACACTCTGTCGCCTAGGGTAAAGCCTTTTACTTCGCTGCCAATATCAGCCACCTGCCCCACATACTCATGGCCCACTACCATAGGCACGGGGATAGTTTTTTGCGACCATTCATCCCAATTGAAAATGTGCATGTCGGTGCCGCAAATGGCGGTTTTACGAATTTTGATCAGCAGATCGTTAGGGCCAATTTCTGGTATTGGGCTGTCGATCATCCATATGCCTTTTTCACGCTGTGTTTTGGCTAATGACTTCACGCTATTTCTCCACTTTTTTCAGAAATGACGCCAAGCTCAAGACCGACTTCAATAAAGGCATCTACCGCTTCGTCAATTTGCGCCGTGGTGTGTGCAGCAGACATTTGGGTGCGAATTCTGGCCTTATCTTTTGGCACTACCGGGAATGAAAACCCAATCACATATATATTCTTTTCGAGCAGTTTATTGGCCATGCTGCTAGCTAGTTTTGCATCGCCTAACATTACTGGAACAATGGCGTGGTCTTTGCCCGATAGCGTAAAGCCAGCATGTTCCATGCGCGTTCTAAAGTGCTTAGCGTTTTCAGTTAATTTTACGCGCAGTGCGTCGCCCTGCTCCATCATTTCAAATACTTTTAATGAAGCTGCGACAATGGGCGGCGCCACTGAGTTGGAAAACAAGTAAGGTCGCGAGCGCTGACGTAACCATTGTACCACTTCTTTTTTGGCCGAAGTAAATCCGCCTGAAGCGCCACCAAGGGCTTTACCTAAGGTCCCGGTAATAATATCTACCCGGCCCATTACATCGCAATATTCATGGCTGCCTTTACCTTTTTCACCCACAAAACCGGTGGCATGGCAGTCGTCAACCATTACCATGGCGTCGTATTTGTCAGCCAAGTCGCAAATGCCTTTTAGGTTGGCAATAACGCCGTCCATTGAGAACACGCCGTCGGTGGCAATTAGTTTAAAGCGAGCGCCATCGCTGGTGGCTTGTATAAGCTGTTCTTCAAGCGCCTGCATATTGTTGCTGTCGTAGCGATAACGCATGGTTTTAGACAAACGCACACCGTCTATAATGCTGGCATGGTTTAGCGAATCTGAAATAATGGCGTCTTCTTTGGTCAATATTGTTTCAAACAAGCCACCGTTAGCGTCAAAGCAAGAAGGGTACAAAATGGTGTCTTGCATGCCTAAAAATTCACTTATTTTACTTTCAAGCTGCTTGTGAATATCTTGCGTCCCGCATATAAAACGAACGCTGGCTACGCCAAAGCCGTGGCTGTCTAAGCCGTCTTTAGCAGCCTTAATTAAGTCTTCATGATTGGCCAGCCCTAAATAGTTATTGGCACAAAAGTTAAGCACTTTTTGGCCATTAGCAATCGCAATTTTAGAACACTGCTGTGAAGTGATAACTCTCTCTTCTTTGTATAGGCCTTGAGCTTTGCTCTCATCAATTTGTTGCTGTAGTTGCTGAATAAACGCCTGTGACATTGCGTACTCCATATCTGTGCACACTTGTTTCTAAACAACAAGATGCTAAGTGAAACGTGAAAAAAAGTGCTTCTTTGCGTTATAAAAAGGCACGTTTTTATGTGAGTAAATTGTATACGACATAGTGTAAAACACAATGTTAATAATCGCTTTGATACCATCAAAATAGGCGGTTTATTGCGTAAACTTTGCAGCCAAGTTGCTTTTTATGAACGTTTTGTTGATTTTATAAGCAGTTGAGTGAATTTAGTGTTCCCAGCGCACATAAGCGATATCTTATTCACAGCATGGTGTGAGGTAAATGTGCACATAAACACCACCAAATAACCAGCTTATAGGCTGACAGCCCATCGCAGCAGGTGGGGCCACTATGTGATCATGCGCTTTTTTGATATATTAGCGCCACATTGTGTAAATGAAGCCTGTTAATGAGCAAATGACGATACAAGTTACTGAATTAAATAAGAGTACATTATTGCTCACGCCTAGCGCTGAGGCCTTAGGCCTATGTGACGATCACTTCGACAATGACTTTTTAAAACGAAAAAAACTCATCACACAGATCGCAAAAGGCAGAGGTATTGTCTACTTTTTTACCTTAGGCAATACTGAATTAGTGCTGCGCCATTACAAAAGAGGTGGCTTAGTCGCGAAGGTGTCAAACGATAGCTTTATATTCACCCGCATTTCGCACACTCGCTGCTATGAAGAGTTGAGCGTGCTGCAGCACTTACGTGATAAAAAAGTGAATGTCCCTAAGCCAATCGCTGGTAAAATTACCCGCAAAGGTCTTTTTTATAGCGCTGATATCATTACCGAAGTTATTTCAAACGCCGTTGAACTCAACGAAATACTATTATCAGAAGGCGTCGTGGCGGCTACGTGGCAAGCAATTGGGCTACAAATAAAAAAAATGCACAACGCGCAGGTGTATCATGGCGATATTAACGTGAAAAATATATTACTGAGTCGGCAAACTACACCGCCAAGCATTCATTTGCTCGATTTCGATAAGTGTGCCATTAAACGCGGTGATGATTGGAAAAACGCTAACTTACTGCGCTTTAAACGCTCACTTCTTAAACAAGTGAGTAAATCACCGCACTATCATTATCGTCAACGCGATTGGGACGCCTTACTAGCAGGCTACAATAAATGATGGATGCTCTCTAGCAATTGCTGGGCAAAGGGTCTACGATTATCAACTATTAGTTATTTATCGCTGCCGCTAGCAAAGGAATTAAGCTTATGTCGAAGCAACGTGCAATTTATCCGGGTACGTTTGATCCAATCACCAACGGCCATGCCGATTTAATTGAACGTGCTGCCAGTATGTTTGATGAAGTTATTGTGGCGATTGCCGCTAACCCCAGCAAACAACCGCTGTTTTCTTTAGAAGAGCGAGTGGCGCTCATTACGCAAGTATGCGCACATTTAAAAAATGTTAAAGTGACTGGCTTTACTGGCCTACTTGCCGCATTTGCAGATACTAACAACGCTCACATTCTGATTCGAGGCTTACGCGCGGTGAGCGACTTCGAATATGAGTTTCAGCTAGCCAATATGAACCGGCGCTTGAACCCTGATTTAGAAAGCGTGTTTTTGACGCCTTCAGAAGAAAATTCGTTCATATCCTCTACCTTGGTAAAGGAAGTGGCCTTGCACAAGGGAAGTGTTGAGCAGTTTTGTCACCCACTTGTATATGCAGCTTTGAATGAAAAATTTGGCATTAAATAATGACTTTACTCCCATGACAGGGAAACATCATGTTCGCTTCACTATTTAAAAAATCACACTTTGCAAGGTAAGACAAAGTCTTTGTTTACAAACAGTCATGAAGGCTATGGCCTTTATTTTCAATCCCATAAATTATGAATAGTTGCTTAGCGCTGACACATCTTGCAGAAGAAGGTGTTGCGCTGACCAATCACCTTTGAGAATATTGGCGCCTTACAAACATCACACTCTTCCCCCACTCGCCCATACACATGTAAATGTTGGGCAAAGTAACCCGGACTGCCGTCGGCTTGGGCAAAGTCTCTTAAAGTAGTACCACCGTGCTCGATTGCTTTTGCTAGAACTATTTTAATTTGCTGGGTGAGCAACTTATAGCGTTTTAGACTAACGCGCCCGGCCGCCCGACGTGGGTCGATGCCGGTGTTAAATAAACTTTCGTTTGCATAAATATTACCTACGCCTACCACAACGGCGTTGTTCATAATAAAGCTTTTTACCGGCACTTTGCGGCCACGACTTAAAGCGAACAGGCGCTTGTTATCAAAATCATCGGTTAATGGTTCAGGACCTAAGTTATCGAGCATCGCAAGGGCTTGGCTGTTGCGAACATCTTGCCATAAACAACTGCCAAAACGACGGGCATCGTTGAGCACCAGCTTCTTGCCCGAGTGCAGTTCAATTTCAATATGATCGTGCTTTTTACGCGCAAGCTGCGCGTCGACTACCCGCATTTTACCTGACATCCCTAAATGCAGCACCATTTCGCCTGCGTCGGTATGAATAAATAAATATTTAGCGCGGCGGGTCACGTCGTTAATGACTAAGCCTTCGCTTAGATGCACCTGCAGCGGTACTTTCCATCTTAGTTGACGCTGATGCACATGCACCTTTTTAATGGTTTGATTGATTAAATAGGGAGATATACCCAGTCGTGTGACTTCTACTTCAGGCAGTTCTGGCAAAGTGTTCTTCCATTGGTCGTGTAAACGCATCGCCACTCGAGTAAAAAAGACAAAACGCGCGCTATAAAATAATGCTAGTGCTTGCTACTGCGTTACCTGCACTATTAGTTCAAGTAACTGTTTAATAGTGGGTGAATTTAACACATAAACTTGTTTGTCGATGACAAAAAACAACTGATTTTCGATTATAGTTAAGGCGACAACGGTGGGTTTGTAGTATAAAAAACGATATTAGCGAACATAAAAATCCCAGCCTTTAGCTGGGATTTTTTTATGCATTTGAGCTTACAAGTATGAATTTTGTGACGCTACGGGTCAATCTGGAGACAAATCAATTAATCCGCGAAACTAGTACTTTTTTCATTACTTGGTGCTTGTTACATGAATATCAACTACTTGATTTTAGCTTCTTTAAACATAACGTGCTGGCGAATTGTTGGGTCAAACTTTTTGATCTCCATTTTGCCAGGCATGTTGCGTTTATTTTTGTCTGTGGTGTAGTAAAAACCGGTACCCGCAGATGACACTAACTTAATTTTATCGCGCATGATCAGATTCCTTAGATTTTTTCGCCACGTGCACGGATATCAGCTAATACTGAATCAATGCCGTTTTTATCAATAATACGCATACCTTTGGTAGATAAACGAAGCTTAACAAAACACTCTTCGCTCTCAACCCAAAAACGGTGTGTGTGAAGATTTGGTAAAAAGCGACGACGAGTCGCGTTTCTAGCGTGTGAACGGTTGTTACCAACCATTGGACGCTTACCGGTTACTATACAAATTTTAGACATTTTAGTCTCCAGAACAGCTGTTATTCCGTTTAACATCTGCAAAGAAATTGCAGTTAAACGTAGTTAATTAAGAGGGCGCATTTTATACAGTAAATAAGCACAAAATACAAACACTTTCGATCACAAGGGCGTAACTATTTTCATAGTAATCCTCTTTGAGCGAAAGACACCGCGCACGAATGACCAATCACGAAGTGGTCAAGCACGGTCACATCAACCAGCGCGAAAGCCTGCTTTATTCTTTGCGTTATTTGAATATCGGCTTGGGATGGTTCAGCAACGCCGCTGGGGTGATTATGTGCAAGTATAACAGCTGCGGCGTTATCATCCATAGCTTGTTTGACTAATTCTCGCGGATAAACAGCTGCGCTGTTAATAGTGCCTTTGAACATTTCTCGATACGCAATTAGCTGGTGCTGACTGTCAAGCATGAGCATGGCAAATACTTCACGCTTTTGCTGCGAAAGCTGGGCGCGCAAATAGTCAGATGCGGTGTCGGCACTGGTGAAGCTGTCTTGCTGGCGCAGTTTCTCGGCCAGACCCCGCTTAAAAAGCTCTGTGCATGCCTGCAGTAGCGCAAACTTGGCTTTGCCTAAACCCGGTAATTTAAGCAACTGTGGCTGTGAGGCAAACAGCAAAGCCTGCACGCTGCCAAACTGATTAATGGCATTGCGCGCCAACTCTACTGCCGACTGCCCTTTAATACCGGTATTAATCAATATCGCTAAAAGTTCAGCGTCGGAGAGTGTTTGTGAGCCAAATTGCAATAATTTTTCACGCGGGCGCTCATGTAAGGGCCAATCTTGAATTTTCATGTTTCCATTCCTTGGTTAACAGTGGTTTAATAACAGCATTAAACCTCGTTTATTAATACTTATCTATGAGCAATATGCAACTTGTACAAAAGAATGTTTTATTAGGGGTAAGTGGCGGAATAGCGGCATATAAAACCCCCGATTTAGTGCGTAAATTAACCGCTAAGGGTGCAAATGTAAGAGTCGTACTTACCAATTCTGCCACGCATTTTGTAAGTGCCTTGTCACTGCAGGCTGTTTCAGGCAACAAGGTAAGCATCCACTTATTAGACGAAGACGCCGAAAACGGCATGGGCCATATAGAGCTAGCACGCTGGGCCGATTACTTTTTGGTCGCGCCCGCCACAGCCAATACTGTCGCTAAATTGGCCTTGGGCTTAGCAGACGATTTACTCACTACCTTAGCGCTCGCTACCACGGCCCCTGTGTTTATTGCTCCGGCCATGAATCAACAAATGTGGGCAAGTGCCGCCACCACGCACAATATGAACACCCTAGCACTCAGAGGCGCTCATGTTCTTGGCCCAGCGGCTGGCGAACAGGCCTGCGGCGACATAGGCTACGGGCGTATGCTTGAAGCACACGAACTAGCCGACGCCATTGGAGAATTTGCCGACGCTAATCGCGCTGTTGAAGCTTTATTCAAAGATAAACACATCATGATAACTGCAGGTCCTACCCGTGAAGAAATTGACCCCGTGCGCTATATAAGTAATCACAGCTCGGGCAAAATGGGTTTTGCCATTGCTGCAGTTGCACAACAGCTGGGCGCGAAGGTCACTTTGATTGCTGGACCGGTGTCGCTTCCTACGCCGCCAAATGTCATTCGCAAAGACATAAACAGCGCACAAGACATGCTAAATGCAGTACACGAAACCATTGCTACGCAGGATATTTTTATCGCTTGCGCAGCAGTTGCTGACTATAAAGTAGATAAGATAAGCGCGCAAAAATTAAAAAAACAGAGCCAAAATATTACGTTAACCTTAAGCCAAAACCCTGATATATTAAGTAGTGTCGCGTTTTTAGAAAAACCACCGTTCACAGTAGGATTTGCTGCAGAAACACAGCACGTTGAATCTTACGCAAGAGCTAAGTTAGAAAAGAAAAAATTGAACATGATTGCCGCAAATGATGTATCAAATTCTACTTTAGGCTTTAATTCTGATCGAAACGCGCTTATAGTTTTAACGAGTAGCAGCACACAGCATTTAGCGCCAAATAATAAAAGCTTACTGGCAATGGAATTGATGAAACTAGTACATAAAGAATACAGCCGTAGCTAACGTCATGTTGTCTATTTAATAAATAATACCACTGTTTAAGGTTTGCGTAAAAGCTCGCCGTGACGCACATAAGAAGAAGACTTTTATCATGCCAGCACCCAAAAAAACTAATCGCAAAGCGCAAATTCTGGAGGCGCTGGCGGGAATGTTAGAGACCCACCACGGTCAACGCATCACCACGGCTAAGCTAGCCGCTACTGTAGGCGTGTCAGAGGCCGCTTTATATCGGCACTTCCCCAGCAAAGCGCGTATGTTTGAGGGTTTGATTGACTTTATTGAAGAAACGCTTTTTTCACGCATCAATAAAATTATGGCGGATGAAAAAGATGCCGCTAACCGCTGCCAACTGGTACTACATCTTATTTTGGGCTTTGCAGAAAAAAATCCCGGCATAACACGCATCCTAAACGGTGATGCGCTTATGGGCGAACAAGAACGCTTACGCGAACGCATCGCGCAGCTCTTTGACCGTCTAGAAATACAAATTAAGCAAATACTACGAGAACGCAAACTGCGCGAAGGTAAAGAAGCCATAGTAGATGAAGCCCTGCTGGCTAACATGCTAATTTGCTTCGTTGACGGCAAAATTAACCAATACGTACGCAGCCAATTCCAACGCCGCCCTACAGCACAATTTACCGAGCACTGGGCCCATATTCGTGAGCACTATCTAGGCTAAAACTAATGGGAGCAGGTCTACTTAATATCTATTAGTCTTGAACCCTTCACTTAGCACATCAACCAGCGAAATGAGCACCGTCTCCTTACATCTCAAAGGCAGGCAATATGAATAAGACAGTTAAGAAATTGGAAAGTAACTTAGTGCGAGCGCTCACTGTAGCCTGCGAGCAAGCAAAGCTAGAGGTAAGCGGTTTCGAATGGCTAACTCATACCGCCGAATACTCGAATTTTCCTAAGAGCTTACTGATACGATGCATTTTTGATGATGACGCATCACTGCACAAAGCTAAAGATTCAGCCCACGACCTAACTATTATTAGGTGCATTCACAAGGCCTTATTGAACGCCGGCATTTTGCTGCAAAATCCGAAAAAACATGTGCTGTTTGACACTGAACAAGCGTGTGAACGCGAGCATGAAGGAAATTGGAAGAAGCGCATTCAAACTCGCCATTAAGACTCTTTTACCTTTCTTAGCCATGATATTGTTCACCCCTCAGTGGATAGACTTTGTGTCAAAAACGTTCAGCAGTTCGTTTGTGCAGATGTCGGCCGCAGTAAATGGCGCTATTTCTAAGCTTCTTAACCTAAGCCAATCTAAAAAAGCACTTACCTTTTTTTCATCCATAAGGCCCCACCGGCCTTTTTCGGTAAATGCACTAGATGACGCCGTTAAGGCTTTTTTTAGATCAATGTTGGCATCTTGTTTTGGCACAAATTGAGCAAAAATATCGACCGCTTCCTCAGGATGCTTGCAGGCAAACAAAAAACCTTGCTCGGTAGCATGCAGAAACTGCCGATACGCATCTTTTTTTGTTGTAATGAGGGCTTCATCGGCAACCAGAACGGGCGAGTAACTGTAAGGAATGTTGTAATCTTCCAGTTTAAAATAGCGCATATCGTACTTGCTGTTATTTATCGACACTCCTTCCCAATTCAAAAAGATCCATGTGGAATCTGCGCGGTTATCGAGCAGGTGCTCCCAAATTTCTAGTTTGTCAGGGTAGCTGATCTTAATATCACCTTGCCCACCGTCGTTACGGATCATTTGACGCACAATTTCGTCTTCATACTTGGCTTCGTATGAGGCATATAAGGTATGGTCTAAATCTTTGGGAGTCACAATATTACTGCTTGTTTTCACCACAATGGCGCTTAAATCTTGCTGTAAAATTGCCGCTACAGCTTTGAGGTTAAAGGGCACTAACTTGGTGCGATAGCTAATCACGCTTTCAGTTGGGCACAGCGCAAAATCGGCTAGCCCCAATTCTACTTTTTTAGCCGGCGTTATTGCATAGTTATCTTCACGGGGATCGGTAATAGTTACCTGTAAATCATGTTCAGAATAATAGCCTTTGGCTTGGGCAATAAAAAATCCAATATGATTGATGTTGGGTGTCCAGTCTAGCGCTAAAGTGATAATAGACATCGCTTTTTAGTCCCTGTGAGTATTTAAGAATGGGCGAAGTATTATTTATACCAAAACTGACGGTGTCAATATTATTAAGCGCAATAGCCGTTTTAACTTGGTCAAACAGTTGATCATTTTCAATTTGTTTTGTAAATAGGTTAAGGGCTAGTGCTAGCTTTGTGCTGTGCAGTTTGTCAAACCTAGCTAGTACTGCGCACGACCCCTGAATTACCCATTGGCCAATCTTGAGGATAAAGTCATTCAGCATCATAAAACCTAACTCAGGATGCTGCCACCTTATGAGTGCCTTGGCGCGAACCGGTGGTGCAGTATTTAATTTCCGAACTAGTCGCTCGTAGCTGTAGCGCGGTAGACTGAGCAATTGAAAGTTCTTTGTTATTTAGTGCGATATATTGGGCGTTACATAAGAAAAAAACGGGTAAAAATACTTTGTCTGGGAAAGCGGAACAACAATGGTGAAAATAACGACTTACTAAAGACTTTATTTACTTATATTATTGCCTTATGTTTTTATAACTTACCGGTAAAGGGATCACATGAACCATCTTCAACTCTTAGAAGCAGAAGCAATCCATATAATGCGCGAAGTAGCCGCTAGCTTTGAAAACCCGTGCATGTTCTATTCTATTGGTAAAGATTCCACGGTAATGCTGCATTTAGCCCGCAAAGCATTTGCCCCTAGCAAAGTGCCATTTCCTCTTCTGCATATAGACACCACATGGGAATTTCACGAAATGGGCGCTTTTCGCGATAAGCTGAAAAAAAAGCTTGGCGTAGATGTTATTGTGCATATTAATCAAGAAGCGCTCGATTTAGGGGTTCACCCAATTACCTCAGGTTCGGTCAAATACAATGACCATATGAAAACCATTGCGCTAAAGCAAGCGGTTGACAAATATAAGTTTGATGCCGCGCTAGGCGGCGCACGTCGCGATGAAGAAAAGTCGCGTGCGAAAGAGCGTGTGTTTTCCGTTCGAAACGCAGACCATCAGTGGGACCCCAAACAACAGCGCCCTGAATTATGGTCTTTGTACAATACTAAAGTAGACCAGGGAGAATCGATACGTGTGTTTCCATTGTCTAATTGGACTGAATTAGACATTTGGCTATACATACTGCAGGAGCAAATTGACATAGTGCCCCTTTATTTCGCGCAAGAACGCATGAGTTGGATAGATGGAGACAGCGGGCAAATTCTTGGCTTAGACGACGATAGAATGCTGCCCCACTTAAGTGCAAAAGAAAAAGACAGTTTACAAAAGCGCTGGATACGCTTTAGAACTTTGGGTTGTTATCCGCAAACCGGTGCCGTATTAAGTAAGGCCATCACGCGAGAAGAAATTGTCACAGAGATGATCTTGAGTAAAACGAGTGAACGAGAGGGGCGTCTTTTAGACAAAGATCAAACTGGCTCAATGGAAAAGAAAAAACGCGAAGGGTATTTTTAGGGTTTCTATTTAATGTTGTGCCGGCATTGCCCGCCGCTGCCGCTACTTTTTCACTCATTGTGCTGTGGCTCACGCCAAAGGCAATTACATCTGCAAAATACTAACAGTGCCGATGCACTAGTCTGCGCATTTCATGGCCTCATGAACCAGTGTCACGCCCTTCTAAAAGAGCATGAGCAAGAAAGTCCTCGCTGCAAAGTGCTTGAGACGTAATTGTGCCTGAAACTTTATTTGCTGAACTCGCCTAATTAATGCTATTAATACTTTCTTTTACCCAGAAGTACAAACCTATCATGAATAAGCAAAGCACGCTCTATAGAGTAGAGTTTATCAGTGGCGGCGAACGCTACGAGCTATATGTAAAGGAGTTAATGAGCAGCTCTATTTTTGGCTTCATCGAAATAGCCGATTTTGTGTGGGACACCCGCACCGGATTAGTAGTAGATCCAAGCCACGAGAGGCTAAAAGATGAGTTTCTCGGCGTAGACCGAACCTTTATTCCGATGCATAATGTGCTTAGAATAGATCAAGTAAAAGAAAAAGGCAGCGCCAAAATTCGACCTTTTACAGATAAGACAGGCAAAGTCATATCTATTCACAGTCCGATTTACACCCCCAGAAAATAATGCTACGAAATCGCGATTGATGTAACAAAGAAGCAGCCGCTCAGCCTAGCGTCAGTTAATTACCATGGAGAAAAGCATGTTCAAAACCTTTCCTTTAACACTCACCTTTACCGCCTTTACCTTAGCGCTGATGGGATGTGCACAGCAAAATGTGTCATCTACTGCCTCGACAAGTCCAGCGCTTAGCCTTTCTTCAAACCAAATAGCGCCTCAGTCAGCAGCATTTACCAAGCTGATTGACGAAATCTGGCAATATGAGCTTAGCCAATACCCAAGCCTAGCAAAGTCGAAGGGAAAAAAGGCCCTTGAGTTAACCAGACAATTTACCGATATTAGCCTACCTGCCCTACAGGCCAGACACCTTCGCTTTGTGAGTTTTCGTGAAGCACTTGCAAAAATAGATGAAAATACATTAAATAAAAGCGAGCGTATTACGCTGTTAATGCAAATGTATCGACTTGACAACACCATTGCTCAGTTTGAATTTAAAGAATACAGAGTGCCTATCACGTCAGAATTTGGTTTTCATAGTAGCTTAGGCTCATCAGTGGGCGGTACGCGTATTAATAACGCAAGCGATGTACTCGTTTATAAACGAATGCTGCAAGAGCTGCCCGAGCAATTTGCGCATAATATTATGTATATGAAAGAAGGCATTAGCCTAGGCCACACTCAGCCCCAAGTAGTGCTTAAAGGCTACGAAGACACTATTAGCGCCTATATTATTGAGGGCCTTAGTGCTGCTAACATCGAACAGCATCCGTTTTATAAGCCAATTGCTAACGCTAAAGAAGGTGTGATGTCAGCCACGGATAAAGCCACACTTGCGAGCTTAGTTATGCAAGCAAATGATGTATATAAAGATTTCTACACCTTTTTTACACAAGAATATGTACCTAATGCCAAAACCGACATAGCGGTTAATACGTGGCCCATGGGCATGGAGTTTTATAACAATCGCATACTGCACTACACAACCACCTCGTTAAACGCGCAAGAAATTCACGACATTGGTCTTGCAGAAGTGGCACGTATTCGCGCCGACATGCAAAGCATAGTCGATAGCTTAATTGCAAAAGGCGAATTCTCGGGTGATATAAACGAGTTTATTGCGTTTTTACGGACTGATGAGCAGTTTTATGCAAAAACACCCAAAGACCTTATTATATATGCGTCTTATGTGGCAAAAAAGATGGATGCAAAGCTACCGAAATTATTTTATAAACTGCCTCGTACACCCTATGGGGTTGCCCCTGTTCCTGACGAAATTGCGCCTAAATACACCACCGGCCGTTATATTTCACCAAGACGCGACGACCAGCCTGGTTATTATTGGGTGAATACTTATGCGCTTAACAAACGCCCACTTTACGCCATTCCCGCGCTTACTTTACACGAAGCGGTGCCGGGCCATCATTTGCAAATCTCACTAGCAGCAGAAATGATTGAACTACCAGAAGTCCGCCGCTCAACCTATATTTCAGCGTTTGGAGAAGGCTGGGGCTTATATGCAGAGTTTTTAGGCTTAGAAGTTGGTATGTATGAAGACCCATACGATGACTTTGGCCGCCTAAGCTACGAAATGTGGCGTGCAGCTCGCCTTGTGGTCGACACCGGTATGCATGTATTTGGCTGGAGCCGGGAGCGCGCATTAGACTATATGTTTGAAAATACCGCCTTATCTGAACATAATGTACGCACCGAAATTGACCGCTATATTTCTTGGCCTGGGCAAGCCCTTTCATACAAAATTGGTGAAATTAAAATTAAAGAGCTACGCGCAAAAGCAGAGTCTAGACTAGGTGATGCTTTTGACCTGCGCGCTTTTCACGACGCTGTGTTAGCGAACGGTTCTATCCCTCTTTTTATACTCGAAGAAAAAATTGAGGCCTTTATAGTGTCGCAAGAAATATCGCAATAAAGGGCGCAAGAGAAGACGCAAAAACTTGCGCTTAAGGCGCTGCGTTATAGTGAGATATAAGCAGCGCTTTTGTTTGTGTATCGACTTGGGTACTATACGCGCTGCGTGATGCAGGCCAAAGCTGTATTGCGACACCTATATCATTTAAGTTAAACAAGGAATACTCATGAAAAAAGTCCTTATATTCGTAGTAGTACTTGTGCTTGCCACAGTACTTATTGGACCTAAAATTGTGAGCGTACAGCTTGCAAATGGTATTCAAAACGCGGTGAACGCGGTGAATAAAAACCCGGCTTATACAGCCTCGGTGATCAGTATTCAAAGCGGCTGGTTTAACACGCAAGCACTAGTCACCGTGGGTATGGATATACCTGATATGTCTGGTATGACTGGCCAATCACCACCCGTTTTTTCAGTCAATATAGAAGTAACAGGCAGTCACGGTCCTTTCATTATAAACGACGGATTTGCGATTGGCTGGCTGCGCAGTGTTGTGCAAACACAATCAAGCGAGCTGCCAGCAGGCTTAGTATTATCAAATGCTGAGAATCTGTATAAGTTTGAGGGTTTAACCGGCATATTTGGCACCACCACCTATCAAGACGCGATAGCGGCGCTGACCTACATCGATCCTGAGACCCAAGGCAAGGTCAACTTTACCGGTTTGCAAGGTAAGGGCGAACTGTCAAATAGCAAAGTAATGTACAACGCCGTATCGCGAGGCTTAAGTATGAATGTAGAAAACATCTTAAATTTTGACATTCAAGGCCTAGCGCTGAGCATTGAGTCGGGTGAATCTATTGCCACTATGATGTCTCAAGGCTTATACGATTCAAATTCGCGTATATCAGCCAGTGCCATGATCTTTGACGATTTAAGTAAAGGCACACAGGTGCGCGTTACTGATACTGAATTAGAAGGTCTTACCCGCTACGACAAAAGCAGTGACTTAGGCGGCATAACAATCACCAGCAAAGTGGCACAAATTGATGCGACGAAAATACAGCTTAGCGATTTGTTAAGCGTGATTGAAATTAATAATATCCAAGCTAAATTTTTGCTCGCCTACCAAGATTTCTCAAACAAAATGATAGAAAATATTTCAAACCCAGAGCAGGTACAAATTGATTTGGACACGTTTATCAGCACTTATTTACTAGACCAACTAACAGCAAAACCGGAATATAATTTCAGTAACATTAGCGGTAAGATAAACGACAGTGAATTTAGCGGTAACATTCTAGTCTCCATAGCTGAGCTTACCCAACTGCCTAGATCATTAGAAGACACTGCCTTTTGGATGCAAAATGCCGTCGTCACTAGCGCCATGCTAATAGAAAAAAACGCGGCTGAATTTATTGCGGCCACCATGATGGCTAGGCAGTTATCGATGAATCCCAACTTTGCCGCCTTAAGTGAACAGGAACAAGCCGCTATAATAAGCCAGCAGGTACAAGGCACATTAGAAGGACTGGTGCAGCAAGGTATGGTGACACGTGAGGGCGAAAACTATCGTATAGCATTTAGCCTGCAGGAAGGCGTGGCAATGTTAAATGATAATCAAATTCCTTTGGGCTAATACTATCGAATAAGGTAACAGTTTTTCTTACTCTTTGGTGAACGCCATGACGTGCTGCTGCGGTAAATAGTCGTGGG
This sequence comes from Glaciecola punicea, assembly GCF_001756615.1. Taxonomy (NCBI): domain Bacteria; kingdom Pseudomonadati; phylum Pseudomonadota; class Gammaproteobacteria; order Alteromonadales; family Alteromonadaceae; genus Glaciecola; species Glaciecola punicea. The sequence goes on along the minus strand of NZ_LZXY01000010.1, from coordinate 13,921 downwards.
TACGTACCCACGTTAAGCCGACAGGGCTCATTTCTTTTTTAGCTTGTACTTGGGTCATTTTATGCAGCCGCTTGACTGTTCTCTTTATCACAGAAAATACACGCATTGCTCAAGCTTAGTGACCACCTTGGCAATGACTTATTCTGCCTGTTCTTAGTAGCTTATTAATGACTCTACTAAACACATGTCACCTTCAGCCGTGAACGACGGCCACCATTATGTCTCATTACGCTCAGGCTTCCACAAAAACCCATTCCAAAACAAACAATTAAACAGCCACATCAGCAAGGGGTACATTTCGCGCTTGCGTCTATTTTAATTGTATTTATACTGTATATCCATACAGTATAAATTAAGCTAATTATGAATCCTATTTTGCATGATTTACAAAATAAGCAATGGATATGGACAGCCGCAAATGCTAAGCATCAAGCTAGCCCTAACAGGCTAGGCACAGGCTATGAAAGCCTTGATAATGTGCTATCAAGTGGGTTTCCCCCTGCAGGTATGATCCACCTACAAAGTGCACTAGGCTGCGGTGAAATACGCTTCATGCTGTCTATTTTACAGCGCCAGCACAGCGAAAATGGCCCGCATAAAATATATATGTTTATTGATCCGCCATTTAGCCTGAACGCCGAGTTTTTGCTGGCGCAAAACATTTCACTGGCGCAACTGGTGGTTGTAAGAACGAATAGGATAGATGACGCGCTATGGAGCGCTGAACAGTCTGCTAAAAGCGGTGCTTGCTGCGCTGTGTTTATATGGCAGCAAAAACTTAGCCACATTCAAGTGCGTAAGCTTGAACATGCCGCGCAAAAAGGAGGCGCTTACTGTGTTTGGCTGCACAATGCTTCACAAGCGGCAAGCTCAAAAGCCCAAAACGAGGGAAATAACAGCGCTCATTTGAGCAATTTACCGCTCAGTCTATCCTTAAGTATTACTAGGCGGGCCGACAATTTAAGTATTACCGTTAATAAACAAAAAATAGGCTGGGCGCAAAAGGCCGTTAATATAGCCTTACCTTTTGCTTGTCGCACACATAATTCGATTAAGCAGCGTAAATATGATGTGCACGGCAGCGATAAAGTTGTGCCTATTCAAGCCAGTAGCTAAAGTATGCAGTTTGACACTCGCTCACTATGGATTTACCTGCATTTTCCTAGGCTACAGCTCGATTTAATTGAGGCTGCGCAGCTTAAGTCTTTCAATGTGGCTAAATCTTCGCATGCCCAGGCTTTACCGCAGAGCAAGCGAAATTCCCAAATGGACACCTCAAATAAAGCGAATGATGCCCCAAGAGCCATAGTAGATGCGCGCACAAATACTCTATGTCAACTCAATAAAAAAGCGCTTGAACAAGGTTTAAATGTGAATATGGGCTTAGCAAGTGCCAGTTTAAGCTGCAGCAGTCTTCAACTGCATGAATACAGTGAAAACATAGAAAGTAAGCATATTGTCAATATTGCCGATAATTTGTACTTAGTCACGTCTGACATTGTGTTAGCGCCGCCTAAAGCGATTATTTTAAGAGTGCAAAACATGCTGAGCTTATATGGGGGCTTAGGCCAATATTGGCAAATTATTAAACAAGTGCTTATTGCTCAGCAAGTGCAATTTACTGCGGCAGCAAGTTACTCAGTGCAAGGCGCAAAGGTACTTGCGCTAAATAATAGGGCGATAATAAGCGATGATCGTAAATGTATTGCCACCCAGCTTGATGTGTGCGCGTTAAGCCACAGCGATATTGACCCCAAAGATCTTACAAAACTCGCGCGTATTGGGGTAAAAACATACGCCGATATGCGCGCCCTTGCGGTAGCTGAATTAGCCAACCGCGTATCACGTTTTAGCATGAGTATTATAAATGAGCTGCAGGGGAAACAAGCCGCGCGCGTTAGCTTCTACCAGCCTAAAACACGCTACTATGACTATATGGAGCTGCTTTACGAAATAAGTCTTACGGCAAAATTACTGCCCGTAATAGGTTTATGCATTGACAAGCTAAGCGAGTTTTTACGCTTACGAAACGCGCATTGTTTATCTATCGACATGCAGTTTTTCCAGCGCGATCACGCGCCACAAACGCATACTTTTGCCAGTATTAGGCCCATATACAAAAGCCAAGACTGGCTCGATATAATTGGCCTGGGGCTTGAGTCGGTCAAATTTGAGTCACCGGTGTACGCGCTATCGTTGAGCTGCAAGCAGTATGAAATAGCGGAAGTGGCAAACGACGACATGTTTGCGCAAAAATCGACACATTTGGCGTCGCTTACTTTACTCTCGCGCCTGCAAAGTAAATTAGGCAGTAAGGGCGTTAATCACCTTCATTTTGTGGGCGACTTTAGGCCAGAGCATAACACCGAGACCTGCGCGATTGATTCTGGAAATCGTCACAAAAACGCACAAAACAGCGCACAAAAATATAAGAACGATTATTCTTCTACAAGCATATTTGCTGATAGGCCAGGCCTGCTGTTGCCTACGCCTGAGCCTTTACGCTTAAAAGTGCAGGTTATAAAAGGGCCTGAGCGGATACAAACGGGCTGGTGGGACGACCGCCCTATCAATAGGGATTATTACATAGGCCAAAGCGAAGACGGTCAACAGGTATGGATATTTAAGACACCTACGCAGGAATGGTTTTTACATGGCTATTTCATTTAACGGCTCGCCTACCGATAATGCGTCCTTATTGGGCTTTGCAGAATTGGTTTGCCAATCTAATTTTTCTTTTTTAAAAGGTGCCTCGCATCCTGAAGAGCTAGTGCGTCAAGCTTACTTCTTAGGTTATCAAGCTATTGCAATTACCGATGAATGCTCCATGGCTGGCGTGGTGCGTGCATATGCTGAAATCAAAAACAACCACCTGCCGATTAAGCTAATAGTCGGCAGTAAATTTGTGTTTGAGGAGCAAGAGCTTGTGCTCATTTGCCCTACCCATGACGCTTATAAAGAATGCTGCCGTGTCATTACCAATGCCCGCAGGCGTGCTGAAAAAGGCCAATATGCGCTATCTAGATGGGACTTAACGTCTATAAAGCACTGCTTTTGTTTATGGATACCTGCGCTGCCTGCTCATACGAAAAGCGCAAAGCCTAGCAGTGATGGCGCTTTATCCAAGCCAAACCACGGTTTTGCAAGCTGGCTATGCAAGCATTTTCAAGAACGACTTTTCTTAGTGGTAAAGCGTTGGTTAGGCGCAAACGAGCTTGACTACCTTGCTCACTGCCAAGATCTTAGCGAGACCTTTGAATTAGACATTATTGCAAGCTCAAATGCACTTATGCACGACGCTTCTCGCCTTGAAATACAGCATTGTTTACAAGCCATTAGTATGGGCTGTTGTATTAACGAGCTTGGCAGGCACGCCCAAGCTAACGGCGAGGCAAGCCTGCGCTCTATCAATAAACTTAAATCTTTGTATCCTGTGCAGTGGTTAAACAATGCCTGTTTATTAGCGAGTGCCTGCACTTTTGATATGAGCGACCTGTCTTATAAATATCCAAGTGAAGTGGTCGCAAAAGGCATGACTCCTACCCAATATTTACGCTTGCTGGTTGAACAAGGTATCAAAAACAGGTTTGCTCATGGCGTTTCTCACAATATTCGAGACATTATAGAAAAAGAGCTACTGCTTATAAAATCACAGCGCTATGAGCATTTCTTTTTAACCATTCATGACATTGTTATGTTTGCCAAAAGCCAAAATATTCTATACCAAGGACGCGGATCAGCAGCAAATTCTGTGGTGTGCTACTGCTTAGAAATAACAGCGGTAGATCCCCGTCAAATAAACGTTTTGTTTGAGCGGTTTATTTCAAAGGAACGCAACGAACCGCCCGATATAGACGTTGACTTTGAACATGAACGTCGCGAAGAAATCATCCAGTATATTTATAACAAGTATGGCCGTGAACGCACCGCAATTGCCGCTACCGTGGTATGTTATCGCTTTAAAAGTGCGCTTCGTGAAGTAGGCAAAGTGTTGGGCGTAAACACGACCGATCTAGATTTTTTCATCAAAAATGTAAACCGGCGCGACAAAGCAATTAGCTGGCAGTCACAGCTTGGAGAGTTAGGCATAGATCCCGACTCGTCATTGGGCAATAAATTTGTGCACCTGGTGGAACAACTCATTGGGTTTCCCCGGCATTTATCACAGCATGTCGGCGGCTTTGTTATTTCACAGGGGCCTTTATACGAATTAGTGCCCGTTGAAAATGCCGCCATGGCGCAGCGAACAGTGATTCAATGGGATAAAGACGATCTTGAAACCCTTAAATTACTCAAGGTCGACGTGCTTGCCTTAGGGATGTTAAGCGCCATTCGAAAATGTTTCGACATGCTTAAAGACGAATATAAGCAAGACTGTAGTATCGCTTTTATTACCGCATTAGGCGACGATCCACAGGTGTATAAACAAATAAGAAGCGCCGATACCGTGGGGCTTTTCCAGATAGAGTCACGCGCACAAATGTCTATGCTGCCGCGCTTGAAACCAAAATGTTACTATGACTTAGTGGTGCAAATTGCGATAGTTCGGCCTGGGCCCATTCAGGGTGACATGGTGCATCCGTATTTAAAGCGCCGCGACGGATTAGAGGCAATAGACTATCCCTCTCAAGAAGTAAAAAACGTATTAGAGCGCACCATGGGTGTGCCTATTTTTCAAGAACAAGTGATTCAGCTTGCCATGGTTGCCGCGGGCTTTAGCGGTGGCGAAGCCGATCAACTACGTCGTGCAATAACAAGTTGGAAAAAAAACGGCGAGTTAAACAAATTCAGGCAAACACTCATCAGCGGTATGACTAAACGGCATTATTGTCAAGCCTACGCCGAGCGCTTATTTGAGCAAATATGTGGCTTTGGCGAGTACGGTTTTCCAGAATCTCATTCGGCGTCTTTTGCGGTACTTGCATATGTGTCTGCTTGGCTTAAACATTATTATCCCGCAGTGTTTTATGTAGGCTTATTAAACAGTTTGCCTATGGGTTTTTATACTGCTTCCCAGCTTATTCAAGATGCGAAACGCCACCACATTGCAATACTGCCGGTGTGTGTTAATCAATCTAACTACGATCACACGCTCATCAGTATTCATAACACAATTACATCGCGCGCGTCTGCGACTAAAAAACAAGCTGCTAGTAGTACTTACGGCATCCGTTTGGGACTAAGGCTAGTTAAAGGACTTAAATCATCTTCAATTGACACACTACAGCGCGCTCGACAAGCGAAACTATTTACCAGTATTCAAGATATTCGCTGTTTAAAAATACCAAAGCCGTGTTTACAGGCGCTAGCCAGTGCCAACGCATTTGCTTGCTTTGGGCAAGACAGGTTTAACAGCCGATGGGAGCTTATGAATGATATTCCCGATCTGCCTTTGTTTAATCAGGCAATACATAAAGGTTCAAGCACAGTTCAAACACCTAATAGGCCTGTTGCTATACGTCAGCCTACTCTTTTCGATGACCTAGTAGAAGATTATGCAAGTACAGGCTTATCGGTTAAGCACCATCCCGTTGAAATGCTAAGCAATGCGGGTTTATTACCTAAATTTACGCATGCTAAAGAAATCGCACTTGTAGCCCATCAGTCATATATTTGCGTGATTGGCGTGGTAGCCTGCAGGCAAAGTCCTGGCACTGCAGCAGGCGTTACCTTTATTACTTTAGAAGACCATACTGGCAATACCAATGTAGTCATTTGGCAGCGCAGCGCACGCGCGCAAAAGAAAGCTTACTTAAACGCCAAAATACTCCAAGTGAAAGGTATTTTAGAACGCGGCAACGGCGGTGTTGAACATATTATTGCCGGTAAACTGGTCGATTTAACGCCCCTTTTACAAAAGCTCGATGTGAGCGCCCGTGAATTCAGATAGCGCTTAGATTAATATATTTGTGATAAGCCCTCAATTTTAGTCAATTGCGTTTGCAGCTGTTGGCGTGACGTCAGCACCATTTGATGGGATGAAGGATGCAGGCTGAAGTGGTTCTCCACGTCATTAAACAACAGTGATTGCTTTCGCTGCTGGCCTGTTAGCAAACTGGTCTGCACTATTTGTGCCGATGCTTTCGTGTTTTTATTTGGCTGTAACTGATATAAATAATTGCCTTTGATCCGCCAACAGCTAATGCAATCAAGCATATTCACCTTAATCGCAGGCTTATTGCTTTGAAAATTGACGCTTGCAACATCGTTATCATACAAGGTGAACAGTCCTTGGTTGCGAGTTGCACCCTGACTAGTCTCATCCACTAAGGCCAACAATACTTGCGCCTTAACGTTTTCTTTTAGCAGGCTAATTTGCTGCGTGTTGATATTATACTGATAAAGTCCGTTTGGCTGGCGTGCATTAGTGGCTTCCCCAAACACATTACTTTGCGCATAAAAAACAATATTCGTGCTATTTGACTCATTATTAGCATTATTGGCATCACTGCTTAGTGCTTGGCTAAAGGCTATGTGGCTAAGCTTTGGAAACTTAAGCAAAATATACTGCATTTTCAGGGTGTTCAAGTCCAGTACAAAAAGACGCTCGTTTACAATGCCAGCAATTAGACTGTCATCAGCATCAATTGTTAGTTCCTCTACACTTGCCTGTTCAGCGAATGTATAAAGTGTACTTTCAATGTTTTTGTTGTCTCTAAATAAAATACTGGCGCTGTCGTTATGCTGACTCACAAAATATAATCCGCGCTGCGTATACTGCGGTAATGATTCGTTTCTTACCATTAAGTTAGTCCTTATTACTTGCGCATTCTGCTCACTAGCAAAAACATTTAGATTAAAGCCTGTCTCATTGTGCAGTGCATCAAAAGTAAAGGTAATCTCATTAAGTTTAGGCATACCTTGGGTGTTTGAAATCACAAAGCAATTAGGACCGCAGTCAGCCACGACTTGATTAATTAGCTCACCGTTGGTATTGAAGGTTGTAAGTCGTCCCTCCTCTGCCTGAAAAGCAATAAGCCCAGCGTTATTGTCGGTAAAACTAAAGCGATCGCCTCGGGTATTCCACACCCCGCTTTTCAGGCCATTAGGAAGAGTAAGCTCGCTTGACGCTACTTCATCAAGGGATGATTTATAATAAATAAGAGAGCTATGAGCTTCACTGCTTAAATTTACTATAAAAGCACTAGACACAGGCGACGGCCAAATTTGCACCGACAAGTCTGGTATGGCGTTTTCATCTTGCTCTAACAATTGTTCCATTTGCTGAGAAATATTTAACAGCGCGGGTGGCAGCAAAGCGGGCGCAATTAATACGCTATTCTCTAAATCAAACATACCGATTTGATTTAATGCATTAAGCGCAACAAATAGCATATTGCCTGTAAAATCCAGTGCCAGTATTTCACTATCGCTTGGCAAGCTTGTTTTGTATTCATTAATAACGGGTTCATTGTCTTGCGCCATAAACGTAATGGCATAGAAACTTTGCTTGTCTATGCGCTGCACTAACAGTCGCTGGCTACCCTGTGAATACCAAAACTTACGCTGCAGTGGCGCAGGGAAAACTATTTTCTGCTGAGATTTTTGCTCAATATTTTCAATTATAATCTGGCTTGCATCATGAGTATCGGCGCTTTCAACCCAAACGTTATTTACAACCTTATTAATATAGTGAGTGCTCACGTCATTGTTTTTCAGCACGCTTAATTCAGTCTTTTTTATAATGGGTGCTTTACCTATGTCACTAGCACCTGAATAAATTAAGGTATACCAAAGCAGTAGCAATAACATTGAAGTTACCAGTACCACTATTGAACCGACCAGTTTAGCGTGTAGTTGCCACCAGAACTTAGGTCCTGGAGAAACCAAGTTAACAGGTGGAATGAACAAATATCCTTTGGTAGGCACAGTCTTAATATAGCGAGGTTTACGTGCATTATCTTTAAGTGCTTTGCGCGCTTTTTTGACCATTGCACGTAAAGTGTCATCACTAGGTTCTTTGTCCGGCCAGAGTGTTTTTATTACTATTTTTTTGCTGACTAACTCGCCCTGATGCTGAATCAGCAATGACAAAAATTGATGCACCATAGGCTCTAATTTTTGCGCATCGCCATCCACACTCAAGTGGCCCGAATTGCAATCAAGCTTACAGTTTAAAAAGCCCGCGATTTTGTTTTGTAGGCTAAGAATAGACATTGAACACCCGCCTCATTATTTTCACTTCCATCACGCTAGAATCAAGATAATCTCTTGTGATTTTATGTGAAATACCACACAAGCCTCTAAATACCTCAGCTAAGCAGATACTACTTATAAGCCATGTAGTTAATCATCTACAAGGTTTATTTTCTATCCAACAGAATTTATTTGATTAACTTATCACTAGGTTTACACAGACGCACGTTTATTAATGGCTTATCGTGCTTGGTTAGGCAAATGAGATGACGATGCTATGCCCAATGAGGTAAAGTGTGTCTACGTTCACTCACCGCATGCCTTTTTACTCAATGCCACAGTCAAAGTCCTTATTAAAAAAACGCCTTCTTATTGTGGGCTACATTTTTGTAGCGCTGCTGATAATAGAAGTAATCAACATTTTCACAGGCCGACTGCTAAATCAATTTAGCATAGTACCGCGCGCGCTTTATTCACTGCCTTTTATATTTACGGCGCCCCTTCTACATGCAACCCTACAACATTTCTTATCAAACATAGCGACCTTGTGTGTATTTGTCTTTTTAGTACTGCAGTTTGGCGAACGCAAATTTGTCACGCTATCGCTTGGTCTCGTTATTGGCACTGGACTATTGGTATGGCTATTCGGCAGGAATGCCTTTCATCTTGGTGCAAGCGGCGTAATTTACGGATACTTTGGATTTCTATTACTGGCGGGGTTTTTGAGTAAGAAACTCGTGCTAATCCTTATTTCAGTGTTGGTTGCCATTTTTTACGGCACAATGGTGTGGGGAGTGTTGCCAAACCAGCCTTACATATCGTGGGAGTCGCATTTGTTCGGATTTGTAAGCGGCTTATATTTAGCATGGCTTTTAACTAAAAGGCGGCAATGAGTCATGTTAACAATAGACGCTATCTCAAAATCTTACCTAGATGGAACAGTACAGCAGCATATCCTGAGCCAACTTTCCTTTTCAATTGAAAGTGGTGTAAGCGTGAGTATAAGAGGCGCATCAGGCTCTGGAAAATCAACCTTATTGCATTTACTCGCGGCGCTTGATACACCCGACGAAGGGCGTATTTGGTTTAGCGATAGCACCATACAAGCCAGCAAGCTAGACATCGCGTCATTTTCAGAAGCCCAAGCCAACGCTTATCGAATGTCTACTATAGGCATTGTCTTTCAAAAATATAATTTAATTGATGTAATTTCAGTCAAAGAAAACATTTTTTTGCCAGCAAAACTCAATGCCCAAAAAGGCGTACCTTTAGATACAGACTACATTACAAAATTAATGGCCGACTTGGGTGTATTAAAACACGCCGACAAACTGCCGCATCAGCTTTCAGGAGGTGAGCAGCAGCGCGTTGCAATTGCTAGAGCACTCGCGCACAAGCCAAGGTTACTGCTCGCTGACGAGCCTACGGGCAATCTTGACAGCGTCAATTCTGAATTAGTCAGCAGCTTATTGATAGATACCTGCAGCAAGCACAACACCACCTTAATCTTAGTCACTCACAGTGAAAAAGTAGCAGCGCTGACTTCCCAGCAGGTCTTTTTAGAACAAGGCCGTTTGGTCTCAACAAGTGGTTAACGATACTGTGAAAACGCACTTCTTATTTTTTACTTTACTCATGCAAAGCTACAAAGCCACAAAGTTTAGTGTGCTTATGCTGATAGCATCGTTGATCATTGCAAGCTGTGGTTTGTCAACCGTGCTTATTATTAATGCCAGCGCTAAGCAAAGTTATTCCAATACCAACACCTTATTAATTGATAACGTGCAGTATCAGGTACTGGCAGAAAACCCTAAAACACCGCTAACCAAGCAAGATTATGTGACACTTCGCCGGCAAGGTTTTAGTCAACTGATTGCCATTGCACAGTCTTCTGCGCATATTTATCAAGACGATATTAGGCTGAGCTCAAGGCGCGTGATGATTACAGGTATAGATACCGTGTCTTTATTGGGGGCGTTAAATGATAATTCTGCGCAAAATTCAAATAACGCGAACTCTACAGTAAATCAATCAACCCCATTTCTTGGTGCAATGCCTTTCTCTGCACCTGTGGGTATTGTTCATCCTAGTTTACTAAAGCAGCTAAATGATGATGCAAGAAGCAGTAGGCAGGTTGGCGGCACAAACAAGCTGTCTATTTATATAGATAGACAAAGTAGCGATAATAGTCAGCAAGGTGCAGCTACTACATTCTTGCCTGACTTGGTATCCTTTGAAGATCCAAGCTTAGGCAATGATGTAATTACCGATATTGGTGAATACTTCAGACTGTTCCCAGCTAGTAAACTAAGCAGTTTACTGCTGGTAAGTGATGCATCAGGCGAGTCGCTTGAACAATTAGTTAATATGATTAAAGGCTATTTGCCTGCTCATTTAACGCTGATGCCGTTAAGCAACAATAATGAACAAGGAGAGTTAACCGATAGTTTCCATATGAACTTACTTGCTATGGCGCTGTTGATGTTTGTTGTGTGCCTATTTATCGTCATTAATGCAGTTAATTTAGTGATAAATGCGCGCATGCCATGGTTTAAAATTTGTCGTCAATTGGGCATATCGCGATATAAAATATTCATAAGCCAAATAGTAGAAATTTCGCTCATTACATTTATCGCTTGTTGCCTAGGCATTTATGCTAGCATTCATTTATCTAACCTAGTTGCTCCATCAATTCAAGCGACTCTTGAAGGTCTTTATGGTGTACAAGTGGGTTATGGAAGCAGCGCTTTAGTGGTTCTCTTTGTAAAAGTATTTGGCATTAGCCTATGCGGAAGTTTATTGGCAACGCTTGCTCCTTTTAGTATCAGCAACAAGTCACTTAGCACCACAAAAAGCAGTGATAATTTCAAACAAAATGAAAGAATGTGGTATCGCACCTTTTGGCTTTTGAGCGTAGGTTTTGCATTATTAGCCTTTTCAATCTTGCATTTCTCGTCCACCTTATGGTTACTACTAGTCGCCACGGCGGTATTGATACTTTCAGGATGTAGCTTATTGCTGGCCAACTATCCGCAGGTGATAAATGGCCTATACCGGCTAATTCCCACGCGTTTTGTTTTATTAAGATTAAGCACAAAACAAAGCATTGCCTTGTCAGGAAAAACGAAAGTAGCTTGCTGCGCATTCTTTATTGCCGCCACTAGTAATATTGGTATGAATTTAATGGTCGACAGTTTTAGAGGGGCAACAGTAAACTGGCTAGAATCGCGCCTGACTACCGATTATTATTTGTATTACGAGGGCAAAGAGAACATCGTAGCGCTGGCTAATACTGCTGATGTAGAAATTTATCAACGCTTTGAAAATACAATTAGCTTTAGGGGGCAAAAACTACAGCAGTATAGTTACCCAACGACTCAGCAATTTAAGCAGGCGATGGTTTTTTATCAGTTAGGAAATGAAGATGCTTTATGGCAACAGTTTGAAGCACAAGAGGCGATATTGGTTAATCAGCAGTTCGCTTTCGCATTTGATTATAGTCTTGGTGATGCCGTTAGTATGGCTAATCCCGCAACGGGACTTATGCAATCGTATTCTATACGGGGGATTTTTTATGACTTTGGAAATCCTAGCAAGCAGGTTTTATTTCCACTGTCCTCGTTTGATAGTGCTATAGCTAAAAGCTCAATTTACTCTATTAACACAGATGAACTCGGTCTAGAGCGTTTTAAAATTGTCTTGGCTGGGGCGAATATTGACTATGAGCGTTCTTTATTAAACAGTGCAGAATTATTAGCAATATCCAAAGAGACCTTCGACCGTACTTTTGTGATAACCGATGGTCTAAATATCGTTACTTTGCTAGTGGCTGCATTGTCATTGGCATGCGCTATTGTTGTATTAATGAATGATGTAAGACCACAAAATATGTTAATTAGAAGCTTAGGCGTGTCCGCTTTTAAGACACAGGTCCTCGCCTTGTTTCAATATTTGCTACTTTGTTTAATAGCCCTTATTTTTGCCACACCCTTTGGGATACTGCTTAGCTGGGTGTTAATTTATGACATCAACCTCACCGCTTTTCAGTGGACTTACCCACTGCAAATTAACTTTTTCAAAATTGCGTTCATTTATGCCTTGAGTTTAGCAGTGGTGATAGTAGTTATTTGTATTCCTATTATACGTGCAGGCAAACGGCCGCTTATTGAGGATATTCGATGGTTAAATTAACACGAACAACATGGCTGTTATTTGCCTGTGCGCTAATAATATTAATATTAATCGCGCTTTTCACTTATAAGCCCTTAGTTGATGAGGCCACTTCTTCGATTTTTGGGCGTAACGTTTATAGCGCTGATGGTCAAATAGGACAAGTTGCTGATCCAGATTATGTTATTAATTTGCCGCAAGATCATGGTTCACATGCACTATTTGATATTGAATGGTGGTATTTAACTGCTAACTTGAGGGATATTGAAGGCAATCCCTATGGCGTGCAGTGGACTTTGTTTAGGTTTCGTAATCCAAGTGCGCCGGTAAATAATGAGGCAAGTGAGATTTCTACTTGGCATAACGATCAAATGTTTATGGCGCATGCGTCTGTTCATTCTTTGCAAGATCATTGGTTTTCCGAAAAATTTGCCCGTGGTGGAGTAGGCAATGCTGAGGTATCTTCGTTCCCTTTTACCTTAGCTATTGATGATTGGTCTTGGGTTAATACTATTAACACTAGTGGTTTATTGCCTGCTGCACTCAATTTTTCTGCAGTGGGTAAATCAAAGCAAAATTCGACAATTACCGCATCGTTAAATCTGCAGCAGACAGGGCCATTTGTTCTGCACGGAGATAATGGCTATAGCATTAAATCCAACGCTGGCCATGCATCTCATTATTATAGTGCGCCATTTATAGATATAGCCGGAAAGCTTGTAATAAGTACTCAAGGAGCGCCTCAAAAAGAGGTGGAGGTCAGTGGACAGGCTTGGTTTGATCAAGAATGGACGTCGCAACTCTTAGATGACAATACCTTAGGTTGGGACTGGGTTTCTTTACATCTAGATAGCGGTGAGAAGGTTATGGCTTTTAGAATGCGTTTAAATGATCAAAAAGATTATATTACAGGCTCGTATATGGATGCTGCTGGTAAGCAGACCACCTTATTACCTAGCGATTTGGATTTGAGGCCTGTTAATACTACTATTGTTCGTGAGAAAGAGTTTCCGTTGAAATGGCGCCTATCGATCCCTAGTAAAAGTATTGACATTACCATTACTTCTATTAAAGATGATCAATACAATGATGCTTCTATTCCCTATTATGAGGGAATGGTTAGGATTGAGGGTAGTCATAGAGGTGAGGGATTTATTGAGTTGACGGGATATTAAGTGCAGATTTTTAGTGTCCGCCCTTGTCACTGAAAATACTGCGCGACCGTTGGTAGGCTTAACAGCGGGGACGGTGCGACATCCTTGATCCCTTTTTTGCTTCCATAGCCTCATCAAATTTAAGCGGCGTGTTTTTGACCAAGGTTGATGTTGCTACATGGTATCTTTCTACATTGTCTCTTTCTCACAGGCACAAAAAAAGCCCGTTGCAACCAAGCAACGGGCTTTTTGTGTCTTTCTCAAGACGAATAGGAGTCTGGCGATGTGCTACTCTCACATGGGGAAACCCCACACTACCATCGCCGCTAATACGTTTCACTGCTGAGTTCGAGATGGGATCAGGTGGGACCGTATCGCTATTGTCGCCAGACAAAAAGGGACAATTTGGAATAGCTGATATGCTTTCTATACTTAGGATGAATTCACTACTCAATCTGTCT